>NZ_JAPDBQ010000020.1:0-40110 GCF_027705325.1 Aeromonas sp. QDB18 | reverse complement strand
CCGATGTGGAGCGGGTGATGTCACTTTGTAGCCGAGATTGGATAAAACTGACCTAATGTTTAATCCGATTGGTATTATGCCTGCTGGCAACGCCGAGCGGGATGCAAACCAGGACGATGCACGACTTAGCTCATCCCTGCCAGAGCAGGTAGCCGCCCCCCCTTGTACCGCGTACAGATAAAAAAACGGCTCCATTATGGAGCCGTTTTCACACTTGGGGCCGTGAGGCTGACCTACTCGACAGTGGCTTCCACGTCGGTGAAGTATTCGATCTTGGCCGCCTTGCGCAGCTCGTCGATCAGCGACTTGTAGTCGGCCTGTGCCTTGCCCTGACCCAGCTGACCTTGCAGCAGGCTCACCATCTGGGACGGCTCCTTGATGACGTTGACCTTGTCCAGCGCCACCACCACACGATCACCGTTGGCTTCGGTCACCAGCTCGACGCTCGGCTTGCCATCGGTCGGATGGGGCATGCGGAACACCTGGGTCACCAGGTTCTGGTCCATCTCCTGGGCGAAACGGGATACGCTGGTATGGGTATCCACTTTCAGACCCAGCGCGGTCAGGTCGGCCTGAACGTTCTCACCGGCCTTGAGCTTGTCCAGCAGACCCTGGGCCTTGCCACGGGCCACTTCACTGGCCTTGTCGTGCTTGATGGCGGTGATCACCTGCTCTTTCACCTCGGCAAGCGGCTTGGCCGCCTTCGGCTGGTGACCCATGATGTGCAGCACCAGCGCCTTGCCGTCGGCCAGCTCGATCACGTCGGAGTTGGTGTTGTCATCACGCAGCTGTTCGGAGAACGCCACGGAGAGCACCTTGGGATCATTGAGCGGTGCCGGCGCATCGGCCTGGCTGAAATAGCCGGTGGACTGCACCTGGAGGCCCATGGCTTCGGCGGTCAAGTCCAGGGAGTCCGGGTTCTCGAAGCTGCTGTCGGCCATCTTCTGCTGTTCGGCGAAGAACTGCTCCTTGGCCTTCTCAGACTGCAGACGGGCGATGGTATCGCTCATCACGTCCACGAAGGGCTTGGTCTTGGCAGGCTCGACGGCCAGCAGCTTGATGATGTGGAAGCCGAACGGGCTCTTCACCACGGCGGAGAGATCGCCAGCCTTGGCCAGCGCGAACGCGGCTTTCTCGAAGGCAGGATCCATCACCCCTTTCTCGAACCAGTCGAGCTCCCCGCCCTTCTTCGCGGAGAAGGTATCGGAGGAGTCGGCCTTGGCCAGCGCGGCGAAATCGTCACCCGCCTTGGCCTTGGCCAGCACGGCCTCGGCTTTCTGCTCGGCGGCCTTTTCATCCTTGCCAAACGGGATCAGGATGTGCGCCACCTGACGGCGCTCGGGACGCTGGAACAGATCCTGATGCTGGTCGTAGTAATCCTGGGCATCCTGCTCGGTGATCTTGATGTTCTTGCCAAGGTTCGCGGCATCGAGCAGCAGATAGTCGACCTTGACCGTCTCGTCGTTCATGAAGCGAGCACTGTTGGCCTTGTAGAACTGCTCCACCTCGGCATCGCTCACCTCGATCCCGTCCACATAGGCGGAAGCGGCCAGACGGATCAGGCGCAGGTCACGGGTCTGGTTGTAGAGACGATCCAGTTGCTCGGCTTCACCCTTGAGGGCGAACTCCGATCCCAGCACGGCGCCCATCAATTGCTGGCGCACCATGTCCTGGCGCAGGGAGTCGCGGAACATCTCGGGGGTCATGCCGGCACGGCGAATGAGCTGCAGGTAGCGGTCATTGCTGAACTTGCCGTTCTCGGCAAACTCGGGCATGGCGACGATGGCCTGCTTGATTTGCTCATCGCTGACGCGCAGACCCAGGGAGCGAGCCTTGTCATCGATCAGCGCCTGATCGATCAGACGGTCCAGCACGCCACGGCGGAACTGTTTCATGTAATCGGGATTGGCGGCCAGCTGGTTGAAGGCCTCACCCATTTGGGATTCCATGCGGGCCCGCTCATTGCGGTAGGCATTCTCCAGTGCGGGGGCACTGATGTCATTGCCGTTGACGGTGGCGGGGGCGGTACGTGCCGGGCCATTGAGGTAGCTGCCTACGCCGGCCAAGGCAAAGGAGAGGATGATCAGGCCCAAGATAACCTTGGCTACCTTGCCCTGCGCCCCTTCGCGTAGTTTATCCAACATCATGTTTGTACTTATGCTCCCGAACTCGATGGGCGTAAATAATGAAAAGGCGCACCGATTGCGATGCGCCTTGGTCAAGCAGTATGAGGGAAAGCCCTCTCACTTGTCTGGTCAGAGACCAAGGACGGTGCCGATAGATATCAGCGACCGGCTTAGTTGACCGCGTCTTTCAGGGCCTTGCCGGCTTTGAAGGCAGGAACTTTACCGGCAGCGATTTCGATGGTCGCACCAGTTTGCGGGTTGCGGCCGGAACGGGCTGCACGCTCGCGAACGGCGAAAGTACCGAAACCAACCAGAGCAACCTGGTCACCCTCTTTCAGGGCTTCGCCCACGGCATCGATGAAGGCATCCAGCGCACGACCAGCGGCAGCTTTGGAGATATCAGCACCGTCTGCAATCTTGTCAATCAGTTGAGATTTATTCACTCTTATATTCCCCTTTTATCGAACATCGCTGCGGCGCTGATTTCCCTGGCCACAACAAGTGGAGGTTTTATAACAAGCCTCCTGATCAGTTGCAAGTGACAATCTGGCGCAAACCCGCGCCACATCACGCATTGCGACTCATCATGAGTACCCGATCGGTGGTCAAGGCTACTTCCGTTGTCCGGTGCATGCAAGCCTTAACCACCCCCCGAATGCGCCAAATTTGCGGCGCATCAACATTTACACGACAGAAACGCGTTCGAAACCTTGCGGATTGTCCTGCAACGCCAGTGCAAGCACCTCATCAATCCAGCGAACCGGATAGATTTCAAGATCTTGTTTGACGTTGGCCGGGATCTCCTCGAGGTCACGTTCGTTCTCTTTCGGGATCAGCACACGCTTGATGCCACCACGGTGGGCCGCCAGCAGTTTCTCCTTGAGACCACCGATGGGCAACACCTCGCCACGCAGGGTGATTTCACCCGTCATGGCCACGTCGGCACGCACCGGGTTGCCGGTGAGGCTGGAGACCAGGGCGGTACACATGGCGATACCGGCGCTCGGGCCGTCTTTCGGGGTCGCCCCTTCCGGCACGTGCACGTGGATGTCGCGCTTCTCGTAGAAGTCGCCGTTGATACGCAGCTTCTCGGCACGGGCTCGCACCACTGTCATGGCCGCCTGGATGGACTCCTGCATCACGTCACCGAGGGAACCGGTGTAAGTGAGCTTGCCCTTGCCCGGCATGTTGGTGGTCTCGATGGTGAGCAGATCGCCCCCCACTTCGGTCCAAGCCAGCCCGCACACCTGACCAATCTGGTTCTGGTCGGTGGCCTTGCCATAGTCAAAGCGCTGTACCCCCAGGAACTCCTTGAGGTTCTCCTGGTTGACCTGAACATGCTTGATGCTCTTGTCCAGCAGGATGCGTTTGACTGCCTTGCGACAGATTTTGGAGATTTCACGCTCCAGGCTGCGCACACCCGCCTCGCGGGTGTAGTAGCGAATCACCCCGATCAGCGCCGAATCCTCGATGGTGATCTCGGAAGGCTTCAGGCCGTTGCGCTGGATCTGCTTGGCCACCAGGTGCTGCTTGGCAATGTTGAGCTTCTCGTCCTCGGTGTAACCGGACAGACGGATCACTTCCATCCGGTCCAGCAGCGGACCCGGTATGTTCATGGAGTTGGAGGTGGCCACGAACATCACGTCCGACAGGTCATAATCCACTTCCAGATAGTGATCGTTGAAGCTGCTGTTCTGCTCGGGATCCAGCACCTCCAGCAGGGCGGAAGCGGGATCGCCACGCATGTCCGAGCTCATCTTGTCGATTTCGTCGAGCAGGAACAGCGGGTTCTTCACGCCGACTTTCGCCATCTTCTGGATGAGCTTGCCGGGCATGGAGCCGATGTAGGTACGGCGGTGACCACGGATCTCCGCCTCGTCACGCACCCCACCCAGGGCCATGCGCACATACTTGCGGCCGGTGGCCTTGGCGATGGACTGGCCCAGGGAAGTCTTGCCCACCCCGGGAGGCCCGACCAGGCAGAGGATGGGGCCCTTAAGCTTGTTCACACGCGCCTGCACTGCCAGGTATTCGAGGATGCGATCCTTGACCTTGTCCAGGCCATAGTGATCCGCATCCAGCACCTCCTGGGCCTTGCCTAGGTCTTTCTTGACCTTGGAGCGGGCCTTCCAGGGCACCTGCACCATCCAGTCCACATAGCTGCGCACCACGGTGGCTTCCGCCGACATGGGGGACATCATCTTGAGCTTGGCGAGCTCGGCCTGGGCCTTCTCGCGGGCATCCTCCGGCATCCCGGCCTCTTCAATCTTGCGATTGAGGGCTTCGAATTCATCCGGGCTGTCTTCCAGCTCACCCAGCTCTTTCTGGATGGCCTTCATCTGCTCGTTGAGGTAATACTCCCGCTGGCTCTTCTCCATCTGCTTCTTGACCCGAGAGCGGATGCGTTTCTCGACCTGCAACAGGTCGATCTCCGACTCCATCATGGCCATCAGAAACTCGATGCGCTCGGACACGGAGGCGATTTCCAGCACCTTCTGCTTGTCTTCGAGCTTGAGCGGCATGTGGGCAGCCATGGTATCGGCCAGGCGCGCCGCATCGTCAATCGCCGAAATCGAGGTGAGTACCTCGGGCGGGATCTTCTTGTTGAGCTTGATGTAACCTTCGAACTGGCCGATGGCAGAGCGCACCAGCACGTCCTGATCCTTCTCCTCGATGGGGGCGGACGCGATGTACTGGGCCTCCCCGACAAAGAAGTCGCGATCGTCGATCATCCGCTCAAGGCGGGCACGCTGGCCCCCCTCCACCAGCACCTTGACGGTGCCGTCCGGCAGCTTGAGCATCTGCAGAATATTGGCCACTGTCCCGACGGAGAAAATTTCCTCCACCGTCGGTTCGTCAGTCGACGCATCCTTCTGGGCCACCAGCAGGACTTTCTTGTCCTGCTCCATGGCCGCTTCCAGACAGCGAATGGATTTTTCCCGCCCCACAAAGAGTGGAATGACCATGTGGGGATAGACCACCACGTCACGAAGAGGCAGGACGGGAATCTCGATGCGTTCTGAACGCTCTAGGTTCATATATGTCCTCTCGGCTTGTTATACCGTTGGCAAAGGCTTGGCTGAGTATATGGGGGCGCAAAGATGAGATTCAATCGCCTTGGCCGTAAAAAGCATGAAAGGGGCAAAAAGCCCCTTTATGTGATTAAAAATCAGACAGTTACTCTGAGGCTGCGGCCTGAGTCTCGGGATTGTCGTAGATCATCAGGGGCGCGGAGTCTCCCTTGATCACCGTCTCGTCGATCACCACCTTGCTGACCCCTTTCAGGGAGGGCAGGTCATACATGGTGTCGAGCAGTACGGCCTCGACAATGGAACGCAGACCCCGGGCACCGGTTTTGCGCTCCATGGCCTTGCGGGCAATGGCATTGAGCGCGTCGTCACGAAACTCCAGCTCCACCTCTTCCAGGGCGAACAGCGCGGCATACTGCTTGGTCAGCGCGTTTTTCGGCTCTTTCAGGATCTGGATGAGGGCAGCCTCGTCAAGCTCGGTCAGGGTCGCGACCACCGGCAGACGGCCGATGAACTCGGGGATGAGACCGTACTTGATGAGATCTTCCGGCTCCACCTTGGCAAAGTTCTCGCTCAGGGTTGCCTTGGCATTCTTGGATTTCACCTCGGCGCCAAAACCGATGCCGGTGCCCTTGACGGAGCGCTGCTCGATCACCTTGTCCAGCCCCGCGAAAGCACCACCACAGATGAAGAGGATCTTGGAGGTGTCGACCTGCAAAAACTCCTGCTGCGGGTGCTTGCGACCGCCCTGGGGCGGCACGGAGGCGATGGTGCCTTCGATCAGTTTCAGCAGTGCCTGCTGCACCCCTTCCCCGGAGACGTCGCGGGTGATGGAGGGGTTGTCCGACTTGCGGGAGATCTTGTCGATCTCGTCGATGTAGACGATACCGCGCTGGGCCTTCTCCACGTCGTAGTCGCACTTTTGCAGCAACTTCTGGATGATGTTCTCCACGTCCTCGCCCACGTAACCGGCTTCGGTCAGGGTGGTGGCATCGGCCATGGTGAAGGGCACATCCAGCAGACGAGCCAGGGTCTCGGCCAGCAGAGTCTTGCCGCTGCCGGTGGGGCCAATCAGCAGGATGTTGGATTTGCCCAGCTCCACGCCACCGGACTCGCTGCCGCTGCGAAGACGCTTGTAGTGGTTGTAGACAGCCACTGCCAGCACCTTCTTGGCGTACTCCTGACCGATCACGTAGTCGTCCAGATGGGCGCGGATTTCATGAGGGGTCGGCAGCTCGCTACCATCGCGCTTGGGAGAGATCTCGCGGATCTCTTCGCGGATGATGTCGTTGCACAGCTCGACACACTCATCACATACGTAGACGGAAGGGCCAGCGATCAGCTTGCGCACTTCATGCTGGCTTTTGCCGCAGAAAGAGCAATACAGCAGCTTGTCGGCCTCACCCTTGCGTTTCTCTGTCATTCAGCGACCTCGTTTTATCAATAGAGGATGGATCGTCCTGTTGAGTTTACAACAGGACGGGGTACCCTGCTCAGCCGCGCTGGCTCAGGATGCCGTCAACCAGACCATAGGCAACGGCCTGTTCGGCGGACATGAAGTTGTCACGGTCGGTGTCGCGCTCGATGGTGGCCATGTCCTGACCGGTATGGAACGCCAGACGATCGTTCAGGGTATTCTTGATTTTCAGGATCTCCTGGGCATGGATCTGGATGTCAGAAGCCTGCCCCTGGAAGCCGCCCAGCGGCTGGTGGATCATCACTCGGGCATTGGGCAGGCAGAAACGCTTGCCCTTGGCGCCACCGGCCAGCAGGAAGGCCCCCATGGAGCAGGCCTGCCCCATGCAGACGGTGCTCACGTCCGGCTTGATGAACTGCATGGTGTCATAGATGGACATACCGGCCGTGACGGCGCCACCCGGCGAGTTGATGTAGATGCTGATGTCCTGATCCGGGTTCTCGGACTCCAGGAACAGCAGTTGGGCCACCACCAGGTTCGCCATGTGATCCTCGACCTGACCGGTCAGGAAGATCACCCGCTCTTTCAGCAGACGGGAATAGATGTCGTAGGAACGCTCCCCTTTCGCGGTTTGCTCTACCACCATCGGGATGAGCGCATTGCGTGGGGATTCAGTCACATCGTTATAGTTCTTGTACATAAGGCATTGTCCCTAAAATAAAATGGCCCGAGTGGAGATCACACGAGCCATTATACTTAACAGTTTTGACCTTAAGTCAAATGTTCTTAGGCAGCGGCACCGGACTTGTTGATCACTTCGTCGAAGGCAACTTCTTTCTCGGTGACTTGCGCCTTGGACAGGATCAGATCGATGGCTTGATCTTCAATGGCCAGGTTGCGCACGCCGTTCAGCATCTGCTCGTTCTGCTGATAGTACTCGATCACTTCTTTCGGATCTTCGTAGGCAGTGGCCATGGACTCGATGATGCTGGTCACACGGGCGTCGTCAGCCTTGATCTCGTTGGTGCGGATGACGTCACCCAGCAGCAGACCAACGCGGACACGGCGCTCGGCCTGGGCCTGGAACAGCTCGGCCGGCAGCTCGGGGGCGTTGCCGCCCTGGAAGCCACCGAAGCGCTGCAGAGCCTGCTGACGCAGGGTGTCGATTTCCTGGGCAACAGCAGCCTTCGGCAGATCGATCTGGTTGGCTTCAACCAGGCCGTTCAGTACCTGCTCTTTCACGCTGTTTTTCAGGGCCTGGGCCAGTTCGCGCTCCATGTTCTTGCGCACTTCAGCCTTCAGCTCTTCAACGCTGCCGCTCTCGATGCCGAAACGCTTGACGAACTCTTCGGTCAGCTCGGGCAGCACTTGCTCTTCAACCTTGTGCAGCTTGGAGGCAAACTTGGCAGCCTTGCCCTTCAGGGCTTCGGCGTGGTAGTCAGCCGGGAAAGTCACCTCGATGGTGAACTCGTCGCCCGCTTTCTTGCCCAGGATGGCGTCTTCGAAGCCCGGGATCATGCGGCCAGCGCCCAGTTCCAGGGTGAAGCCTTCAGCCTTGCCACCGTCGAACTCTTCACCGTCGATGGAACCGACGAAGTCCATGGTCACACGCATGCCGTTGGCGGCAGCCACAGCGGCTTCAGTCCAGGTGGCGTGCTGCTTGCGCAGGGTGTCGATCATGTTTTCCAGGTCGCTGTCCTTAACGGTGGCAACCGGCTTCTCGACCTTGATGCTCTCCAGACCGGCAACTTCGAACTCCGGATACACTTCGAAAGTGGCGGTGAACTCGAAATCCTGACCTTCTTTGATCTCTTTCGGATCCATGGTCGGGGCGCCAGCCGGACTCAGTTTGTTCTCGATGATGGCCTTGATGAAGTTGTTCTGCATCATTTCATCGGCAACGCGGGCGTGAGCCATGGCACCGAACATCTTCTTGATGATGGCAACCGGAGCCTTGCCAGGACGGAAACCGTCGATGCGACGGGTTTTGGCCAGGCCATTCAATTCTTTGCGCACGGCGGCGTCAACGGTAGCGGCCGGTACAGTGATGGTAAGACGGCGTTCCAGACCCTGGGTTGTCTCTACAGAAACTTGCATTCTTTTACCTCGTTCAACTCAGCACTGCGTGCTGACCCTTTATTGCCCCCGGGCAAGCCCGGAGTCTTCCTGTTTATAAAGACAACGACTGTCTTTGTGATGAGAAAATATGACGCGACATTATAGCGGCGTGCAGTGGTCGCGTCGAGCCGCACATCCCCCATCCGGGGCACAGACAGCACAATTTGCGCAAGACTTTCTCCTATATGGGGAAGCCTTGCACCGAGTTCAAGCATTCCATCCGCAATAATTTGCACTGGCTCACTCTTTTTCACGGCGAACGGGCCATTTTGATCGCCATCCGCCGCCAATCAGGCACAAAAATGGCGTGCTGCGACCCAAATTGTCCACCTTCTCGCCTGCGCCATTGCGTCCCCCGGCAGGGCTCGCTATGGTGACAACCAATTTACGTGCTGCTGGAGTCACCCACATGTCCTTTTTCCGCTTCTTGTTCAATCTGCTCTGGTTCGTGCTGGGAGGCGTCTTCATGGGGCTGGCCTGGTGGCTGGCGGGGCTGCTCTGCTTCATCTCCCTCATCGGGATCCCCTGGGGACGCGCCTGCTTCGTCATCGGCACTTTCACCTTCTTCCCGTTTGGCAAGCAGGCGGTGAGCCGCAAGAGCATGACGGGCCAGAGCGACATCGGCACCGGTGCCCTGGGGCTGATTGGCAACATTCTCTGGTTTGTGCTCATCGGGGTCTGGCTGGCCATCGGCCACATCGCCTCGGCGCTGGCCTGTTTCGTCACCATCGTCGGCATCCCGTTCGGCATCCAGCACCTCAAGCTGGCCCTCATCAGCCTTGCCCCCATCGGCCAGATGATAGTGACCAACCACGAGGCCGAATCGGGCCGCTACATCCGCTGACAGCCCATCTCAGACTATCCTTGCGGGTGGAAAAAAGGGCAGACTAGGGTCTGCCCTTTTTCATTGCCCCATTCGAGGTCTTTAATGCTGCCCAGCCATTTTTTTGCCAACCTCGCCCGTATGCGCCTCATCTACCGCTGGCCCCTGATGCGCAACATCCAGCCCGAAAACATCGCCGAGCACAGCTTGCAGGTTGCCATGGTGGCCCACGCCCTCGGCCTTATCAGCAATCGCCTGTTCGGCGCTCAGGTGGATGCAGACCGGGCCGCCGTCATGGCCCTCTACCACGACAGCAGCGAGGTGCTGACTGGGGATCTGCCCACCCCGGTCAAGTACTTCAATCCCGAAATCGCCCGTGAATACAAGAAGATTGAGCTTGCCGCCGAGCAGCGCCTGCTGGGCATGTTGCCGCCTGAGCTGGTCGAGGACTTTCGCCCCCTGCTCGACTCCGGCGCCCAGGACGAGGCCCTCACCAGCCTGGTGAAGGATGCAGACACCCTCTGTGCCTACACCAAGTGTCTGGAGGAGCTGAGCGTCGGCAACCGGGAGTTCGAGCCCGCGCGAAAGCGCCTCGAGCAGATGCTGGACGCCAGGATGAACCCCGCCATGCGCTACTTCATCGATGTCTTCGTGGGGAGTTTTTCACTGCCTCTCGATGAGTTGAATGCCCATTGATGCCATCAACACGGCACCGGGCATCATCTCCTCCTGCGTATTGCCTCGATAACCGCCACTTCGGGGGGTTCCCCACAAAAGAGTGACAATAAAAAGGGCCCCGCAGGGCCCGTTATCACATCCATGGGTATCAATGCC
Organism: Aeromonas sp. QDB18; assembly: GCF_027705325.1. NCBI lineage: Bacteria > Pseudomonadati > Pseudomonadota > Gammaproteobacteria > Aeromonadales > Aeromonadaceae > Aeromonas > Aeromonas sp. QDB18. The sequence continues at coordinate 29,763 of NZ_JAPDBQ010000020.1, read as the reverse complement.
CCAGCTCCCGGGACGGCACCAGGCCGCTCGCCCGCCAGGCGGGATAGAGGGTCGCCACCAGGCTCATCAGGATGGCGGCGCCGGTCACGATGAGCAAGTCCTGCATGTGCAGCTCGGTCGGCAGGAAGTCGATGAAGTAGATGTCCGGATTGAGGAAACGGTGCCCGATCACTCCTTCGATGGCGCTCAGGATCTGGGTCAGCTTGCTGGAGAGCAGGCCGCCCAGCAGGGCGCCTAGCAAGGCTCCCGCCACCCCGTTCACCATCCCCTGGATGACGAAAGTGAGCCGGATCTGGCCCGGGCTCGCCCCCATGGTCTTCAAGATGGCAATCTCGCTGCGCTTCTCATTCACCGCCATCACCAGGGTGGAGACGATGTTGAAGCAGGCCACCGCCACCACCATCAGCATCACCACGTACATCACGGTGCGCACCATCTGGATGTCCTGATAGAGATAACCCTGACGGCTCATCCAGCTACTGATATAGACGTAGTGCGGAAATTTCTGGGCCGCCGCCACCGTAATGGACTGGGCCTTGAGCACGTCGCTCACCTTGATGCTGAACCCCTTCACCGCGCTGCCCATGCCGGTGATGGCCTGGGCGTCCGCCAGGTGCATGAAGCCGAGCAGGCCGTCGAGCTGGCCACCGATCTCGAGCAGCCCTACCACGGTGAGCGCCTCCCGTTTCGGGTTCTTGATGCCGGCGGCATCACCCGCCTGGGGCAGCAGCAGGGTGACGGTGTCCCCTGTCTTGACCCCCAGCTTGTCGGCGATGATCTTGCCGAGGATGACTCCGTGTTCACCCGCCTGCAGCTCGCGAAGGCCCCGACCCGTCATGAAGTTGCCCGCATCGGAAAGATTGGCTTCCAGCTCCGGCAGCACCGCACGCAGCTGGACCCCCTTGAGGGCGGAGCCGTGCTCCAGCAGGCCGTCCAGGCGAATGACGGGCGCAGCCGCCTCCACCCCGGGCTGGGCCAGCAGGTAGTCCCTGAGCCGCGGCCAGTCAGGCAGCGGCGCTTCCATGCCGATGAGCTCGCCGTGAGGGACCACGGAGAGCACCCGGTTCTTGAGCTCCCGCTCGAACCCGTTCATGGCGGAGAGGCCAAGAATGAGGGCCATCACCCCGAGGGCGATCCCGATGAGGGAGGAGGCCGAAATGAAGGCGATGAAGCCGTTGCGGCGGCGGGAGCGGCTGTAACGCAGGCCCAGGAACAGGGGCAGCGGCTTGAACATCAGGCGACCTCCGCCATGATGCCGCTCACCAGGGTGACCCGGCGGTGGAGCTTGGCGGCCAGGCTCAAGTCATGGGTCACCACCACGAACGCGGTGCCAAGCTCGCGGTTGAGCTCGCACAAGAGCTCATAGACGGCGGTGGCGCTGGCATGATCCAGGTTGCCGGTGGGCTCGTCCGCCAGCACCAGGCTGGGTTCGTTGACCAGGGCACGGGCGATGGCCACCCGCTGGCGCTCACCACCGGAGAGCTCGGACGGTCTGTGGTTGAGACGGTGGGAGAGCCCCACCCGCCCCAGCATCTTGCTCGCCTTCTCGGTGGCGCTGGCCACCGACTCACCGGCGATCAGCAGCGGCATGGCCGCATTTTCCAGCGCGCTGAATTCCGAGAGCAGGTGGTGGAACTGGTAAACGAAACCCAGCTCCTGGTTGCGAAACCTCGCCTGGGTGCGGCTGTCCCAGCCATGGATGTCCTGCCCCTTGAACAGCACGGCGCCGCTGGAAGGGTTGTCCAGCGCCCCCATCAGGTGCAGCAGGGTGGTCTTGCCGGAGCCCGAGCTCCCCACCACCGCCAGCATCTCCCCGGGGGCGACGTCCAGCTCGATCCCCTTGAGTACCTGGGTCTCCAGATTGCCCTCTTTGTAGACATGATTGAGGGCCTGACAGCGCAGCAGCGGCTCGCAGGAGACGGATTGATTCATAACGGGGGCTCCACTTGCACCTGTAACAACAGAAGATGAATTATTCATAACGCAGCGCCTCCGCCGGTTTGACCCGGGCCGCGCGGGAGGCCGGGTAAAGGGTGGCACTGAAGCTGAGCAGCACGGCGCCCAGCAAAATGGTCATGACCTGGGCCGGCTCGACGATGACCGGCAGACCGCTGCCCCCTGCCGCCATATAGAGGTTGAGCCCAAGGGCATTGAGCAGAGGATTGAGGCCAAAGCAGAGCGCCAGCCCCGCCAGCCCCCCGAACAGGGCGCCGATTACGCCGCTCGACGCCCCCAGCACCATGAAGATCTTGACGATGCCGGATTCGCTCATGCCCATGGTACGCAGGATGGCCACCTCCCCTTCCTTGTCGGTGACCACCATCACCAGGGCGGAGAGGATGTTGAAGGTGGCGACCGCGATGATCAGCACCAGCATCAGCCCCATCATCCGTTTTTCCATGGCCACCGCCTGGAACAGCTCGCCGCGCTCGCGGCGCCAGTCCTGCCACTCCAGCCCGTCCGGCAACGCGGTCTTCACCACCTCGTCGGCGGCGAAGGGATCGTCCAGCCAGAGGCGGATGCCGCCCACCTTGTCTGCGGGCAGGCGCAGCATGCGCTGGGCATCCCCCAGGGCAATCAGGGCCACCTGGCTGTCCACGTCGGCGCCGACCCCGAAAATGCCGGAGACGGTGAAAAGACGCTGGGCCGGCACCCGGCCAAAGGGGGTAAAGCGGGTACCTTCGGTCAGGATGAGACGCACCTGGTCGCCGATGGAGACCTTGAGTCGGCTGGCCACCCCCTGCCCCAGCACGATGTGGTATTCACCGGCCTGCAGGCTGTCAAGGCGCCCTCCCAGCATCTGGGCGTGCAGGATGTCATCCTTGGGCCAGCGGGCGGGATCGATCCCCTGCACGCTCACGCCGGTGAGCTGACCCGGGCTTTGCAGCATGCCTTCGCTGTCGAGCATGGGGGCCGTGGCCACCACGTGGGGCAAGCGGGCCAGGTCGGGCAGACCTTCGGGCTCGGCCTCGATGCGTCCGGCCTGATTGGTCACCACCACATGGGGGATCACACCGAGGATGCGCCCCTTGAGCTGGCCTTCGAACCCGTTCATCACCGAGATCACCACCATCAGGGCTGCGACCCCGATGGCGATGCCAAAGGTGGAGAACAGGGAGATAAAGGAGACGAAGCGGTTACTGCGTCGCGAGCCTGCATAACGCAGGCCGATGGCCAGCGACAGTGGCTGAAAAAGTCCGGTCTTCAAGGATATCTACGTTGCCAACGAAATAAGATACCGGATAATAAAGGGAAACCGTCTATGACAACAAGGGATAGCCTCCATGCAGGAACAGTTCTTCAGCGTCACCCATGCCACGCCGGTCAATGTGATCCCCATGCCGGCCGACTTTCGTCTGCCGACGCTGGAGGCCCTGGAGGCCGAGTTGCCCGAGCCGTTTCGCATCGCCTCCGCCATCACCTCCATCGATCTGGTGAGCAGCCGGTTGCTGCGCAGCCAGAACGAGTCCATACACGATCTGGTGGAGATCATCAACCAGCAGTCCCGCAAGATCGACATGATCATGGGCTATGTGCTGGCGGCCCAGGATCACCCCGAGCACCGCTTCCACACCCTGCGCTTTGGCGCCGGGCAGCTCACCTACCTGCACCCCCACCAGGGGCACGGGGAGGCCCCCGCCCTGCACCAGATAGTGCGGCTCAAGATCTTCCTGCGGGAAGAGGCCTCCGCCGTCTACTGCTACGGCGAGGTCGTGCAGCGGGACGCCGGAGAGCATGGCACCCACGTGGTGCTCGACTACGTGCGCATCCGCGAGGATGACCGGGAGCTGCTGGTGCGCGCCAGCCTGCATGTGCAGTCGAAACAGCTCAAGCTGCGTGCCCAGGAACGTCAGCGCTAACCCAGGTCCATGTCAAAAGAACGCCAACAGTAAAAGACTCCGATGATGCCAATGACCCTCCCCGCCTTGCCCGCCAAAGCGGGCCAGAAGACAACGTTCGGCCAGCTGGTCGGCAGCAGCCTGGCTCTGGTTGCCGCCCGCCTCACCCGGGAAGCCCGAAGACCCGTCCTGCTGGTCACCGCCGATACCCCGAGCGCCCTGCGCCTTGAACAGGAACTGGGGTTCCTGCTGGCGGATCAGGATTGCCCGGTGCTGCTGTTCCCGGACTGGGAGACCCTGCCCTACGACAGCTTCTCTCCCCACCAGGACATCATCTCCCAGCGCCTCGAGACCCTCTACCAGTTGCCGCAGATGCGCCACGGCGTGCTCATCGTGCCCATCTCCACCCTGATGCTGCGCACGGCGCCCCAGGCTTATCTCGACAAATACAGCCTGATGGTCACAAGCGGCCAGCGCCTCAACCTGCAGCAGCTGCGCGGGCGTCTGGCGGAGGCGGGCTACGTGGCGGTGGAACAGGTGCTGGAGCACGGCGAATTCGCCGCCCGCGGCTCCCTGCTGGATCTCTTCCCCATGGGGAGCAGCCGCCCCTATCGCATTGATTTTTTCGATGACGAGGTGGACTCCATCCGCCCGTTCGATCCCGAGACCCAGCGCTCCAGCGAGCCGGTGAAGTCGGTGAGCCTCCTGCCCGCCCGGGAATTTCCCACCGACGAGGGGGCCATCGAGCTGTTTCGTGGCCAGTATCGCGAACAGTTCGAGATCTCCCGGGCCGAGGGCTCCGTCTATCAGGAGGTGAGCAAGGGGCGCTGGCCCGCCGGCATCGAATACTACCTGCCGCTCTTCTTCAACCAGACCGCCAGCCTGTTTGACTACCTGCCAGGCAACACCCTGCTGCTCACCGTGGGGGAGATCTACCCCGCGGCCCAGCGCTTCTGGAACGACATCGGCCAGCGCTATGAAGACAGGCGCTGGGACAACACCCGTCCCCTGCTGCCGCCCCAGCAGATCTATCTGCCGGTGGAGCAGCTCTTCGCCGCCCTCGGGGACTATGGCGCCGTGCGTCTGCAGGAGGCGACCGTTGACGGCGGAGCGGGTCAGCACGATCTGCCCCTCGCCCCCCTGCCGGATCTGCAGCTCGACCACAGCAAGGAGCAACCCCTGCTGGCCCTTGACGGCTTCCTGCAAGGCTTTGCCGGGCGCACCCTGTTTGCGGTGGAGTCCGAGGGGCGGCGCGAGGGGCTCGGGGATCTGCTCGCACGGATCAACCTGCAACCCCGGGAGTTTGCCTCCCTCGACGCCTTCCTCTCGAGCGATGAGCGCCACGGGCTGCTGGTCTGCCCCCTGGAGCGGGGCTTCCTGCTGCAAGAGCCCGGCCAGACGCCCCTTGCCCTCATCACCGAAGCCGAGCTGCTCGGCGGCAAGATCCGCAGCAAGCGCCAGCGGGACAAGAACAAGAACCTGAGCTCGGATGCGGTGATCCGAAACCTGGGCGAGCTGACCCAGGGCCAGCCGGTGGTGCACCTGGATCACGGGGTCGGTCGCTACCTGGGGCTCGAGACCATAGACGCAGGCGGCCTGCCCACCGAGTTTCTGACCTTGGAATACGCCGGCGGCGACAAGCTGTTCGTGCCGGTCACCAGTTTGCACCTGATCAGCCGCTACACCGGCTCCGACAACCCGCCCAGCCACAAGCTCGGCGGCGAGGCCTGGGTCAAGGCGCGGCGCAAGGCGGCGGAAAAGGTGCGGGACGTGGCGGCCGAGCTGCTGGATGTCTATGCCATGCGGGCAGCCCGTCACGGTTTTGCCTTCAAACACGACCGGGAGGCCTACCGCCAGTTTGCCGCGAGCTTCCCGTTCGAGGAGACCGAGGATCAGCTCAACGCCATCAATGCGGTGCTCGGCGACATGTGCCAGGCCAAGAGCATGGACAGGCTGGTGTGCGGCGACGTGGGCTTTGGCAAGACCGAAGTGGCGATGCGGGCGGCGTTTGTGGCCGTGCACGGCGGCAAGCAGGTGGCGGTGCTGGTGCCCACCACCCTGCTCGCCCAGCAGCACTACGACAACTTCCGCGACCGCTTCGCCAACTGGCCGGTGCGGGTGGAGGTGCTGAGCCGCTTCCGCTCCGCCAAGGAGCAGAGCGCGGTGATGAAGGAGATGGCCGAGGGCAAGGTGGACATCATCATCGGCACCCACAAGCTGCTCGGCGCCGAGCTCACCTTCAAGGATCTGGGGCTGCTCATCGTCGACGAGGAGCACCGCTTCGGGGTGCGCCAGAAGGAGAAGATCAAGGCGCTGCGCGCCGACGTGGATATCCTCACCCTCACCGCCACCCCCATTCCCCGCACCCTCAACATGGCCATGTCCGGCATGCGGGATCTCTCCATCATCGCCACCCCGCCCGCCAAGCGGCTCGCCATCAAGACCTTCGTGCGCCAGCACGAGCCGGCGGTGGTGCGCGAGGCGGTACTGCGGGAGTTGAAGCGTGGCGGCCAGGTCTACTACCTGCACAACGACGTGGAGAGCATCGAGAAGTGCGCCGCCGATCTTGCCGAGCTGGTGCCGGAGGCGCGCATCGGCATCGCCCACGGCCAGATGCGCGAGCGGGAGCTCGAGCGGGTGATGTCGGACTTCTACCACCAGCGCTTCAACCTGCTGGTGTGCACCACCATCATCGAGACCGGCATCGACGTGCCGAGCGCCAACACCATCATCATGGACCGGGCGGATCACCTTGGCCTGGCCCAGCTGCACCAGCTGCGGGGCCGGGTCGGGCGCTCCCACCACCAGGCCTATGCCTACCTGCTCACCCCCCATCCCAAGCTGATGACCAAGGATGCGGCCAAGCGGCTGGAGGCCATCGCGTCCCTCGAAGATCTCGGCGCCGGCTTTGCGCTCGCCACCCACGATCTGGAGATCCGGGGCGCGGGCGAGCTGCTGGGCGACGATCAGAGCGGCCAGATCGAATCGGTGGGCTTCACCCTCTACATGGAGATGCTGGAGCAGGCGGTGGAGGCGCTCAAACATGGCAAGGAGCCGTCGCTGGAGCAGCTCATGAGCCAGCACACCGAGGTGGAGCTGCGCCTGCCCGCCTTGCTCCCGGACGACTACATCCCGGACGTCAACATGCGCCTCTCCATGTACAAGCGCATCGCCAGTGCCGCCGACGAGCAGGAGCTGCGGGAGCTCAAAGTGGAGCTCATCGATCGCTTCGGCCTCTTGCCGGAGCCGACCAAGACGCTGATGGAGCTGGCCGCCTTCCGCCAGCGCGCCACGGCGCTGGGGATTCGCCGGGTGGAGATGAGCGAGCGCGGCGGCTATCTGGACTTTACCCAGGAAACCAAGGTCAACCCGGCCTATCTGGTCAAGCTGCTCTCGGAGCAGCCGCGCATCTACAAGATGGACGGGCCGACCCGGCTGCGCTTCCAAGTACCGACCCAGGACAGGGCCATGCGCCTCAAACTGGTGGACGGCCTGCTGGCGGATCTCGCCCGCCATGCCACCCCCTGAGGGAAAGCATGACGTCAGCAGGGCGCGACCTGCCGCCTACAACAACGGGAGCCCCAGGGCTCCCGTTTCGTTGCTGGCAAGGGGCGGCATCTCGCCCCCGGCCCGCCTTCTTGCCTCCCGATGCCTCGGTTCGCCCTCCTGGCAGCACCATTTTGCCGCCGAATCCATCTGTTGATACGATGCATTGAGTCATAACCCATCTGAAAAACAGATGGATGTGGGGATGATCGTGGGCAAAAACGGGGTCAACGCGCCTCGATAGCCCCGCAGATGGCCCGTGCCGTATTTATCCCGCCCAGGTATCCAGACCAGGTATCCCGGCCAGGGGCCACCAGCCATTGCACCGCGACCGCCGAGGCGCCGCGTCGGTCCGTCAGTCCGTCAGTCCGTCAGTCCGTCAGTCCGTCAGTCCGTCAGTCCGTCAGTCCGTCAGCATATCAACCTGGCTACATCCGCCTGCACGCCAATAAAAACGGGAGCCTTGACGGCTCCCGTGACGAAGGGACGCTGGCCCGGGCTTAGCCCTGGTTGGCCGGATCCTCGTGGGCGGAGAACTCCCGCATGAAGGCCTCGGCCCGCTCCACCATCCTGGTGGACCCGACGAAGTAGGGGGTGCGCTGGTGCAGAGCGGTAGGCTGGATGTCCATGATGCGGCCAAAGCCATCGGACGCCTTGCCACCGGCCTGCTCCACCAGGAAGGCCATGGGGTTGCACTCATAGAGCAGGCGCAGCTTGCCGTTCGGGGAGTTGGTGCCGGACGGGTAGATGTAGATGCCCCCCTTGAGCAGGTTGCGGTGGAAATCCGACACCAGGGAGCCGATGTAGCGGGAGGTATAGGGCCTGTGAGTCGCCTCGTCACGCTCCTGGCAGTATTTCAGGTACTTCTTCACCCCGTCCGGGAACTTGATGTAGTTGCCCTCGTTGATGGAGTAGATCTTGCCCTCCTCCGGAATGCGGATGTTCTCGTGGGAGAGGCAGAAGCAGCCGATGGAGGGGTCATAGGTGAAGCCGTTGACCCCAAAGCCGGTGGTGTAGACCAGCATGGTGGAGGAGCCGTAGACCACGTAGCCCGCCGCGACCTGACGGTGACCCGGCTGCAGGAAGTCCTCCAGAGTGACCCCGGCGCCCGGTTTGCTGACCCGGCGGTAGATGGAGAAGATGGTCCCGACCGAGACGTTGACGTCGATGTTGGAGGAGCCGTCGAGGGGGTCTATCAGCACCACGTACTTGGAGTGACGAGAGAGCTCGGAATCGAAGGAGACGAAGTCCTCCTCCTCCTCAGAGGCCATGCCGCACACCTCGCCACGGGCCTCCAGCGCCGCCTTGAAGCGCTCGTTGGCATAGACGTCCAGCTTCTGCTGCACCTCGCCCTGCACGTTTTCGGCGCCGATGGAGCCGATGATGTCCGCCAGACCCGCCTTGTTGATCTCCCGGTTCACCACCTTGGCGGCCAGGCGGATGGAGCTGAGCAAGGAGGTCAGCTCGCCGGTCGCGGTCGGGTAGTCCGCCTGCTTTTTGACGATGAACTCGCCCATGGTGATCATGTTTCGCATTCTTGTTCCTTTAAGATCGTTTCCGTTGGCCGTTGAAAACGTTTGCAAGTGTCGGCAAAAAAAGTGCCGATCCCCGGCAGCGTTGTTTTGTAACCCAATGTAACGCCTGTTTTTTGTTTTTGCAGCGAATTAAGCCGTTCTTTAAATCGCCAGAAAACCGCGCCACCACGGGCTTTCGCCGTGAAACAAGGGTGCCATCCGGCATCTTTTGGGGGGTTAATTCGTGACAAGAATGCATCCGGGCCGACGCGGCGGCCCGCCTTGCTCCCCCTGGCGCCCGGCAATGTTGCGCCAGAGGCTCCCCTCTTGAGATCTGCCCCCCAATCCCGCACACTGGCTGCGCTTTGGAAGCAAAAAAACATAAGGATATTCAATGAAAAAGTCGCTTATCGCCGGGGCGGTTGCCGCTCTGCTCACCCTCCCCGTCCTCGCCGCCCAGGTGCCTGAAGGCACCCAGCTTCTGCCAGCCACCCAGCAAGTGTTCGTGCGCAACATCGGCACCGAGCCTGCCTCCATCGATCCCCAGATGGTGGAAGAGAGCGCGGGCAGCGACGTCGTCAACGATCTGTTCGAGGGGCTCTATACCCTGGATGGCAACGGCAAGCTGCAGGCGGCGGGCGCCCTTGGCTACGAGCTCGATGCCACGGGCACCGTCTACACCTTCAAGCTCAGACCCGATGCCAAATGGTCCAACGGCGAGCCGGTGACGGCGGCGGACTACGTCTATGGCTGGCAGCGGGCGGCGGACCCCAAGAACGCCTCCAACTACGCCTGGTTCATCGAGCTGACCGGCGTCGCCAATGCCAGCGACGTGGTGCAGGGCAAGCAGAGCCCGGATGCCCTGGGGATCAAGGCGCTCGATGACTACACCCTGCAGATCACCCTGAAAAACCCGGTCCCCTTCTTCCTCAAGACCCTCTCCCACTACACCACCTTCCCGGCGCCCAAGGCCACCATCGAGAAGTTCGGTCATGAGTGGGTCAAACCGGCCAACATCGTCTCCAACGGCGCCTTCGCCCTCAAGGAGTGGACCCCGAACGAGCGCCTCATCGCCGAGCGCAACCCCCACTACTGGGACAACGAGCACACCGTGCTGAACAAGGTGATCTATCTGGAGATCGTCTCCGATACCGCGGCCTACAACCGCTATCGTGCGAGCGAGCTGCACTACACCACCTATCCCCTGGAGCAGTATCAGCAGATCAAGCGCCAGAGCCCGGAGGAGCTGGTGAGCGCCCCCATGCTCACCACCTACTACTACGTGTTCAACACCCAGCGCAAACCCTTTGACGACGTCAGGGTGCGCAAGGCACTCTCTCTTGCCATCGACCGGGACACCATCACGGAGAAGATCCTGGGACAGGGGCAGCTCTCCGCCTTCAGCCTGACCCCGCCGAGCGTGGACGGCTTCGAGCTCAAACGCCCCGCCAGCGAGCTGATGAGCAAGGAAGAGCGCATCAAGCAGGCCAAGGCGCTGCTTGGCGAGGCGGGTTACGGCCCTGACAAGCCGCTGACGGTGGACATCCTCTACAACACCAACGAGGGGCACAAGAAGATAGCGCTCGCCATCTCCTCCATGTGGAAGCACAACCTGGGGGTCAAGGCGGAGCTCAACAACATGGAGTGGAAGACCATGGTGTCGGCCCTGAACGAGGGTGACTTCGGGGTGAGCCGCTACTCCTGGAACGGAGACTACAACGATGCCTCCACCTTCCTCGACATCATGACCTCCAGCAGCAGCGCCAACAGCGGCAAGTGGTTCAACAAGGAGTACGACGCCCTCCTGGCCAAGGCCCATGACGCCAAGGATCCGGCCGAGCGCAACCGCCTCTATCAGCAGGCCGAGGTGCTGATCGACGAGGAGGCCCCCATTGCCCCTGTCTACTTCTACGTGAAATCACGGCTGCTCAAACCCAACGTCAAGGGCTACCCCTACCAGAACCCGCAAGACCTGGTCTATGCCAAGGATCTCTATCTGACGGCGCAGTGACGCTGGGCACCGAACCAAAAAGACCGCCTCGAGGGCGGTCTTTTTTTATCCTACTTTTCCTGACAGCCCGCCACCGCGAGCCGGGCGCGTCTTCGCACCGTCACGGGCCTGACCAGCAACTGCGCCAGCAGCACCCCCATCAGGGTCATGCCGCCACCGATGAGGTGATAGCTGGTGAGCCGCTCCCCGAGCCAGCTGATGGCAAGGGCGGCCGTCATCACCGGCAACAGGTTCATGAAGATGGCGGTGCGGCTCGCCCCGAGCAGGGCAATGCCTTGCATCCAGAGCCAGGGCGAGAGGGCCGAGGTCGGGATCCCCGCATAGAGGATGAGCCAGAGGGCGCTGCCATCGGGCCAGTGCCCGTCCACCAGCAGATAGAAGGGGGTGAGGAACAGGAGGCTGCACAGCACCTGACCGTAGAGCATGGACCAGTTGTCCAGCCCCAGATCCCAGCGCTTGAGCAGCACGCTGTAGAGCGCATAGGTGGCCGCCGAGAGCAGCATGTAGACGGAACCGATATGGATGCCCTGGGTCAGCAGCCGGGCCGGATCCCCCTGCCCCAACAAAATCGCCAGCCCCAGAATGGAGATGGCGCCTCCCAGCAGCGCCCCCCAGGTGGGCCGCTCGCGCAGCAACCAGATGCTGAGCAGCACCGTCATCAAGGGGGTCAGCCCCATCATCAGGCCAATCTCGGTAGCCCCCAGGGTCTGGGCCGCGTAATAGCCAAAGGTCTGGTTCAAGACCATCCCGAGCAGGGCCAGCACCGCCAGCCTCGAGAAACCGGCCCGCAGTTTGCGGCGCTCGCGCCAGGCCCGGTGAGCCAGAAACGGGGTCAGCACCAGGGCCGCCACCATCCAGCGCGACCAGGCGAGCGCCGCAGGAGACAACACCCCGACCGCCAGCTTGCTGACGATGCCATTGCCGGCCCAGATGGCCATGCAGGAGAAGGGAAACAGGAAGGCAAGGGGCATTGCGATATCCAGAATAAAAAGGCGGGTATTGCGCGCGAGTATAGAGAGGCAATCAGGATAAGCAAGCCTGCCAACGCAGGAAGAAGCGCCATGACGCGAACGGTTGGCGCCGCGCCCAGGCGCCATCAACAATCATGCCCGCACAGGGGCGGGCATGAGGGGGACCAGGGTCAGCCTGAGGCGCCTCAGGCGGCATCCATGTGGAGCCTTGAAATCAGTTCATTGACCTCGAGCACCGTCTGGCGATGGGGAATGTCGGCTTGCAATGGCATCATCAGCAAGCCCGACTGGAAATCGAAGCGCCCCCTGCCGTGGATGTAAATCCTCCCCTTGAAGAAGGTTTTGACATGTTTTGCCACCATCAGTGGCAGGTACTTCTTGAACACTCTCATCGTTTGCAACCTCTTGAAGTTGTATCCGTATGACAGCAGCTTATGCGAAATAATTCCGTTAAATTTATATAAAAAACCGGAAAAATCGACTCTCTCTTCCCCAAAAAACCAAATTGTAACCTATTATTAACTTTTACCGTATTGTATGCGGTCCTTCCAGCCAGAGCAAGACTCCTTTGCCATCTTGCCACTCGATGCAGGCCAGGCCGGAGGTGGCGAACATGGGGGCGCCCGCAGCCGGACAGAGGCTCTGCACCAGATACCCCACCAGAGGCAGGTGGCTGACCATGAGAATGTTGTCGTGCTCCGCCGCCAGCGCGGTGAGGTAGCTCGCCACGAAGGCCGGATCGCCATAGGGGGTGATCCCGCCACTCTCCTCGATCTTGAGGGCCTCGGGCAGCTCGGGGGCGATGGCCTGCCAGGTCTGTCTGGCACGCAGGTAGTTGCTGTGGATCACCAGGCTCAGGGAGCCGGTCAGCTGGGGAGCCAGCCAGCATGCCATGTGGATGGACTCTTCGATGCCTTGTTCGGTCAGTGGACGCTGTTCATCAGTCTTTGCGTTCATGCCAGCCTGGCCATGACGCATGATGTAGATTTTCATTACAACCTCGCCCAGGGGGCCTGTTTAAATAGCCGGGGGATCTTACCCCGCCATGCCGGGGGAAACAATTGCGCTACCTCTCAGAAAAGGGTTTGCCTCGTGAGATAGCGAGGTCGATAATCATGTTTAAATTCAAATAAATTCACCGCGAGTCACGCCCCAATGAGCCCATATGCCAGTCCCAACGACCATCGGCAGTATCACTATCTGGAGCTGGCAAACCGGCTCAGGGTCTTGCTGATCTGTGATCCCGAGACCGACAAATCCGCCGCCTCCCTGGCGGTGAATACCGGCCACTTCGACGATCCTGCCGATCGCCAGGGCATGGCCCATTTCCTCGAGCATATGCTGTTTCTCGGTACCCGCACCTACCCCAAACCCGGTGAGTACCAGCAATTCATGAGCCGTCACGGGGGCAGCAACAACGCCTGGACCGGTACCGAGTTCACCAACTTCTTCTTCGACATCGACAACGGCTTCTTCGAGGCGGGGCTCGACCGGTTCTCCCAGTTCTTCATCTGCCCCACCTTTGCACCGGAGTGGGTCGACAAGGAGCGCAACGCGGTGGACTCCGAGTACCGCCTCAAGCTGCAGGACGACGTGCGCCGCAGCTACCAGGTGCACAAGGAGACGGTCAATCCGGACCACCCCTTCTCCAAATTCTCGGTGGGCAACCTCGACACCCTGGCGGATCTCCCCGGCCGGGATCTGCGTTCGGATCTCATTGCGTTCTACGAAACCCACTACAGTGCGGATCGCATGGCGCTGGTCATGCTTTCACCGGCACCCATCGAGACCCAGCTGGCCTGGTGTGATCGCTTCTTTGGTGCCATTCCGGATCGCCGCCTCGGCCCTCCGGTACTGAGCCATCCTCTCTATCGGCTCGATGATCTCGGCATTCGCATCCAGCTGACCCCGGTCAAGGAGACCCGCAAGCTGGCGCTGACCTTCCCGCTGCCGTGCGTGGATGAGTATTACGACAAAAAACCCCTCACCTTCCTGAGCCACCTCATCGGCTATGAGGGGGAAGGCAGCCTGCTCTCCCTGCTCAAGGGGCGGGGCTGGGTCAATCAGCTCGCCGCCGGCGGCGGCATCAGCGGCGCCAACTTCAAGGACTTTGGCGTGAGCTTTGGCCTCACCCCCCTTGGGCTTGAGCATGTAGACGAGATCATCGCCGCCCTGTTTGGCTATCTGAAGCTCATCGAGCGGGGCGGGGTGCAGGCCTGGCGCTATGAGGAGAAGCGCAGCGTGCTGGAATCCGCCTTCCGCTTCCAGGAGCGGGGCCGGGCCCTCGACACCGTCTCCGGCCTCGTGCTCAACCTGTTCAGCTACGGGCCGGACGATCTGCTCTACGGCGACTACATGATGCGCGGGTTCGATGAGCCGCTGATCCGGCGCTTCCTCGCCAAGCTGACGCCCCACAACCTGCGGGTGACCATCCAGGCCCCGGAAGCGAGCACGGATCGCCTCGCCCGCTGGTACCAGACACCCTACAGCGTCCAGAGCATCAGCGAGGCCGAGAAGATCCGCTGGCAGCAGAGTGAACCGGATCCCGCCCTGCACCTGCCGGCGCCCAACCCCTTCATCAGCACCCGCCTCGACGCCCGTCTGCCGGCGCTGCCCGCCGACATGCCGTCCTGCCTCATCGACAGGCCCGGTTTCCGGCTCTGGCACCTGCATGAGCATCAGTTCAGCGTGCCCAAGGGCAGCCTTTATATCTCCGTCGACAGCGAACATGCGGTCAAGAGCCCGCGTCACATCGCCATGGCGCGTCTGGCCGTGGAACTGCTCACGGATCACCTCAACGCCCTCACCTACCCGGCGGAGCTCGCGGGCCTTGGCTACCAGATTTATGCCCATCAGGGGGGCTTTACCATCAACCTCAGCGGCTTTGCCGACAAGCAACCGCTGCTGCTCGACATGATCCTCGGCAACCGCACCCTGGGGTATCCGGATCCGGCCCGCTTTAGCGAGATCAAGGAGCAGCTTATCCGCAACTGGGAGAACCAGTCCAAGACCCGCCCCATCTCCCAGTTGTTCAACCAGCTCACCAGTTTGCTGCAACCCAACAACCCGCCCTTCGAGCAGCTGTTGCGCCACCTGCGCACCGTCGAACTCGGGGAGATGCCCGGCTTCGTCTCCGAGCTCTTTGCCAGGGTGCATCTGGAGGCCCTGGTACACGGAGACTGGACGGCCGCCGAGGCCCTCGAACTCGCGGCCCTGCTGGAGCGCCACCTCGGTGCCAACAGCCAGCCCAGCGCCGAGACCCGCCGCCCCCTCATCTCCATCCAGGACAGAGGCACCCTCATTCGCGAGCAGGGGTGCGATCACGAGGACTCGGCGCTGCTGGTCTACTACCAGTCCCGCACCACCCGGGCGCGGGATCTCGCCTGCTTTACCCTGGCGAACCACATCATGTCCTCTACCTTCTTTCACGAGCTGCGCACCCGCCAGCAACTGGGGTATGTGGTGGGCGCCGGCAACCTGCCTCTCAATCGCCATCCGGGGCTGATCTTCTATATCCAGTCGCCGGTGGCGGGACCGCAGATCCTGCTCGATGCGGTGGAGGAGTTTATCGACCTCTTCCCGCTCGCCATGCTCGAATTTACCGAGCAACAGTGGCAAGAGAGCAAGGCGGGGCTGCAAGCCCAGTTGAGCGAGCGGGATGCCAACCTGCGCAGTCGCGGCCAGCGGCTCTGGGTCAGCATCGGCAACAAGGATCTGGGGTTTGATCAGCGGGAACGGGTCTGCGACGAGGTGGGCAAGTTGAGCCGCGCCGATCTGGTGCGCTTTATCACCCAGCTGCGATCGCGCACCTCCGATCGGCTGATCCTCTGCAGCTATGGTCAGGGGCACGAACATGACGAGCGGATCACCGGCCAGTTTATCGACGATCCACGGGCATTTCGGCTCAACGCCGCCACCTTCGAAGGCTGACCTCCCCTGTTGGCAACGCGCAGGCAATAAAAAGCCGACCCTGTGGGGTCGGCTGGAAAAACCATAATCAATTGCGACCAGAGCCGCCAAAAGTGAACATGAGCGTGAAAATCAGACACTGGGTTGATGTTCGACCGGCGTTCAAACCAGAGCTCATCGGTCGGCACCAGCAGTGATTGAGAAACAGCCTCATCTTAGGCATTTCCCTGATTTTCCACGTTGATCTATGTCAAAGGAGGTAAAACAAGCGCCACTTCCCTCGTTGGCAGCGGCCTCGCGCCCTCCTCAGCCCCGGCGGATAAGCCGGTAAGCCACCTCGTCGAAATAGGAGAGCTGCCCCGAGAGCACCCTGGGGTGACCCAGCTCAGCCCCCCGGCCCAGCACCTCGACACCAAAGTCGCGCTCAAACAGGGTGCGCACCTCCATCTCCCCCACCGAGAACGGCGGCTGTAGCTGCTGCTCGGGCTGATACTCGAGGGTCACCAGCAACACCTGCCCTCCCGCCTCCACCAGGCGGCTCATCAGGGCGGCATACTGGCGGCGCATGGCGCCCGGCAAGGCGATGAGGGCCGCCCTGTCATAGACCAGGCGATAACGCTGACCAAGCTCCGGAGCGGCGAAGAAGTCCCCCTGATAGATGCGCAGATCCTCGTGCCGGTGGCACTGATAGGGACCCACCTCGCTTCTCTCTGCACTCAGGTTGTTCTCGTCAAAAAACTGGGTAATGGCGAGCTCGGAGAGCTCGAAGCCATCCACCGGATGCCCCTGCTCACGCAGCCAGAGCATGTCCCGGGACTTGCCGCAAAGGGGCACCAGCACGGGGTCGCTCCCTTGCTGGGCCGACCACCAGGATTGCAGCCAGCGGTTGAAATCTGCCTGATGAAAGCCAATCCGGTTCTCTTTCCACTTCTGGTGCCAAAATGCCGCTTCCATCATCTTCCTCTCGTCATCTGCAATGGTGCATCACTATCACAACTTCACCGAAGTGGCGCAAGCCCCATGATCCCGCCCCTGTGCAAGAGAACGCCCACGATGGGCAGGCCTCAGGCCACGACCCCAGGCAGGCTTGTCGCCATCGCTGCCAGCCGGGTCAGGATCTGCGCGAAGGTGGGTCGCCGGGAAGGCACCTCAAAGCCGCACTCTCTGGCCAGTCGATGAAGGGGGTCAAGGTCGGCGTCGCCCCCATTACAGCGCGCCAGCAGCTCGGCCAGCAGGCAGCCAAAGGCCCGCACTTCCAGGCGCTCCAGCCGCCCGGCCAGCACCTCATCGGCGCGGTCGTAACAGGAGGCGGCACCAAAGTCCCCGAGCAGCACCCGGTCCGGCGCCTCCTGCGACGAGTGGGGCATCGCGGGCTGCAAGGAGTACAGCAGGTTGTGTGCGTAGAGATCGCCGTGGAGGATGCCCCGCTCGTGCAGGTGTCGGGCGGCCGCAGCCACCCCCTGCACCATGGCCATCACCTGGGCCGGAGTGAAGTTCAGATCCGCCCCATAGACATCCCGGGTACAGGAGTCCAGGCTCGGGGGCCTCGCCAGGGTGGCGAAGGCGGGGTCTATCAGGGGCATCACCAGTGCCGGGATGCCGGAGGGATGATCGCTCACCCGCCCCATCACCCCGACCAGGTTTGGATGGCGACCGGCGGCCAGGGACGCCCCCATCTCGCTCAGGGGCAAGCCATCGCTGGTGACGGCCCCCTTGAAGAGCTTGACCGCCACCGCCCAGGGCCCTTCAGCCCTCTCCCACTCGGCGCGATAGATGACGCCGGATGCTCCCTCCCCGAGCACATCCCCCAGTGAGAGCGCCTGCCAGGGGATCTCGGTAGTGAACACCGATGTGCCGTTCAGACACGCCTGCTCATCACAGAAAGGGTTGCCCGCGAAGGCCAGCCAGGACAGGCGCGGCAGGGAGAGCAGCCACTCTGGAAGCGCCTCGAGCCGGTTGGCGGCGATGCGCAAAAGCTCCAAACGGTGGCAACCGGCAAGCGTCTCGGGAAGCCCAGCGAGCCGGTTGCCCGAGAGCATCAGCTTTTGCAGGGCGTCGCACTGCCCCAGCTCGTCCGGCAGTCGTTCAATGGCATTGTCGGTCAGGATCAGCCAGCGCAATCTGGCGGGCAGGGAGGTGGCCGGGACGGTCGCGATGCGGTTGGCCTTGAAGCCCACCATGGTGAGCGCAGGGCAGCGCCCCAGCACCTCGGGCAGTTCGGTGAAGTTGTTCTCGGAGCAGAAGAGGATGCGCAGCTTCTTGCATTCGGCCAGCGCGTCAGGCAACTCGCTCAGCTGGTTGCCGGTGAGATCCAGCACCTCCAGGGTCTCCTTGAGGCTCAGGATCTCGGGAGGGAACACCGCGAGGTTTTCAGCAAGTTTGAGGTGGCGGGCGCCGCAGAGTTCGCCTGCGCGAAGCTGTTCCAGGGTATGCATGGGATCGTCTCTATCAACATTCGGGCTTGCGGTGGCTCACTGCGGGCACTCCCCCCAGACCACAAAGGAGGGGCATTATAGGGAATGACGGCCAAAGATGGCCGATTTTCTTGCAAAGCCTTCTCTTGCAAAGGCCCCCCATCGCCACACTCCCGCTCTCCGTTGCCATGAACCATCCCGGTCGCGTGCTTGGGTGGTTGAACATTTGATTGGCACCATATAGTATGGCACCATATAAAGTCATTCGAGACTCACCATCATGATCACGCTGGAACAGAAACACCTCGCCCTGCTCGAAGATGCAGAGTGCCGCGGACACGCGGACACCCAAAACATACGCGTCTGCTTTGAGGTGTTGACCCTCGCCGCTGCCATCGATCAGGCGTGCGCGGCGCGCCTGGCCCCTCACCGCCTATCCGAAGGCAAGTTCGTGCTGCTGTTTTTGCTGCGCGACCTGCCACAAGGGCTGGCCCCCCACGAGCTTGCCGACAAGGCGGGGGTCACACGGGCCACCATCACCGGCCTGCTCGACGGGCTGCAACGGGACGGCCTGCTGGCTCGCCACAGCGACAGCCAGGACAGGCGAAAGATCTCGGTGCGCCTGACAGAGCAGGGCCAGGCCTTGGCGCAGCACCTGCTCGATGAGCACAGCCAGTGGATAGGCTCCCTGTTTGCCGGGTTCGATCAGGCAGAGCGGGAAACCCTGAGCGCCCTGCTCAAGCGAGCCTGGCTCAATGTCATCTCATCCCGGGCAGGCTGCACTGAGGACGCCACAGAGGAGCACCCATGACACGCAGCCGCATCACGGATATCACCCCCTCACGCCTCGCCCAGCTCAACCGGGGAGAGGCTGAGGCAAGCAACCTGACCGAATGCCTGGCGGTGGATTTTGCCCCCCTGATGCAGTGTACCCTGCCTTCGCTCGGGCCCCAGGCGCTGGCATCGATGCACGCCGCATCCGGGGAGGGCATTACCCGGCGCATGGCGCTGGCCGCCAGGCTGCTCCTGACCGAGAGCGGCACGAGGGATCTTGCGGCGCTCAGCCGTCATCCCTCCGATACCGTGCGGGGCTGGGCCTGTTTCATGGTGGGGGCGAGCGAGGGGCTGTCGCTCAGCGACCGCCTGGCCCTCATTCGTCCCCTCGCCGATGACCCGCACTTTGGGGTGCGCGAGTGAGCCTGGATCGCAATGCGAACGACCATTGCTGCGCAGCTCGAGGCGGCCATTGCCGCCCTGGTGCCCTGGACGGCGGAGCCGTCCGAGCGACTGCGACGCTTTGCCAGCGAAGCAACCCGGCCCCGCGGCGTCTGGTGTACCCATCTTGCGTCCCTGCGACAAGCACCGGAGCAGGCCCTGATGCTGCTCGAGCCCCTCAGGGCCGATCCCGCCCCTTATGTGCAGGACTCCGTCGCCAACTGGCTGAACGATGCGAGCAAAGACAGGCCACAGTGGGTCACTGACCTCTGCGCGCGCTGGTCTCGCGAAAGCCCCAGCCCCGCGACAACCCGGATTTGTCAACGCGCCTTGCGCACCTTGCGCAAGGGCCAACTCCCGAAGGAACCCCTATGACCCACTATCTGGCAGAGCTCTACACCCCCACTCCCGCCTGGCTGTCATTGAGCCAGACGGCCCGTCAGCAGTTCTTCGAGGCCATTGGCACAAGCATGGCCAACCTCGCCGCCCTCGGGGTGGAGCCCATCGCCCTGGGCGAGACCGATGCTGCCACCCTCCATGGTGCGCCCCACCCCTTCTTCGCCATCTGGCGCGGGCCGGATGCCGCGGCCATCGAGGCCCTCGTCCAGGGGATAGCCGCATCGGGCTGGCACGACTACTTCGAGACGGTCAACGCCACCGGCGCCGGGGTCTCTCTGGGTGAGCACCTTGCACAGTTGGCCGCCCTGCCCTGCGCCGCCACATCCAGCCCCGCCCTGGCCTGATAACCCCTAAAAGAGGGTTATCCCACCAGGCCTTGCGTCAGTGCCGCCGACACCGGTGGCACTGTTTTCCATGCCCTGCCCTTGCAAACCCAGGTCACCACCACCTGGGAAAGCGGCGCCACAGCCCCGCTCCCTTCCCACTTCCTTCCCACTCCCTTCAAAAAACGCTGATATCTCCCGATGCCGTGATGGCCCATCGCCGATGGCACAAGTGAGCAAGATCCGGGTCGTCGTGACGAAGGTTCGCCGCCATATTGCTTTCAAACCAACAGTGCTTTCGACCCCCCAAAGCTTTGAACCAAAGGAGGGTTGAACCAAAGGAGGTTTGAACCAGGAGGGGGTTGAACCCATCCACTTGTCTGCCAACCCTGCATGAGCATCACCACCCGGCGCCATGCACATCACGCGAGGGAACTGTCATGTCATTACACAACAAGGTCGCCATCATCACGGGCGCCAGCTCCGGTATCGGCCGCGCCAGCGCCATCCTGTTTGCAAGGGAGGGGGCCAGCGTCGTCCTGGGTGCCCGCCGCCAGCCCGAGCTGGATGCGCTGGTGGAGGAGATCCGCCACGAGGGGGGCCAGGCGGTGAGCCTGGCGGGAGATGTGAAAAGCGAAACCTATGCCCGCGCCCTGGTGGATCTCGCGCTGACCCGTTTTGGCGGACTCGATATCGCCTTCAACAACGCCGGCACCACGGGAACACCGGGCAGCGTGCCGGGGCTTGAACTGGCGCAGTGGCAGGAAACCCTGGATACCAACCTCACCAGCGCCTTTGTGGGAGCCAAGTACCAGATCCCCGCCATGCAGGCACGCGGGGGCGGCTCCCTTATCTTCACCTCCACCTTCGTTGGCCACACCCTGGGGCTGCCCGGCATGGCGGCCTATGCCGCGAGCAAGGCGGGTCTCATCGGTCTGACCCAGGTGTTGGCCGCCGAATATGGGGCACAAGGGGTGCGGGTCAACGCCCTGCTGCCGGGGGGCACCGACACCCCCATGGGGCGGCAATGCTGTTCAGATAAGCACATTTTTGACTAATTATTCATAAATGCGACTTGAGTTGGGGGAGCAAGGCTGTTTCCAGTCGATGTTCCTTCAGCCTTTATCCAGCGTGGC
This sequence comes from Aeromonas sp. QDB18, assembly GCF_027705325.1. Classification (NCBI taxonomy): domain Bacteria; kingdom Pseudomonadati; phylum Pseudomonadota; class Gammaproteobacteria; order Aeromonadales; family Aeromonadaceae; genus Aeromonas; species Aeromonas sp. QDB18. The sequence continues at coordinate 8,486 of NZ_JAPDBQ010000020.1, read as the reverse complement.
TTGCAATAGAAAGAGGGAGGCATCATGCCTCCCTCATTTTTTAGCCCTGATACTACGTGGACTGGAACTCAAATTCTCTTAAGTGAACAGCATTGCCATGGGGCGGGCCTTTACCGATACACCGGAGAGTCTCGCCTTTGTGCAGCATATGCATGCCCTCAAACGGCTGGCCCAACCGGAGGAGATCGCCCGCTCGGCCCTTTATCTCGCGTCCGATGCCTCCAGCTTTACCACCGGCATTGCCCTGCTGGCCGATGGTGGGGTATCTATTTGTCGCACATGACCTTGTCGCACCCAAGATCCTGCGGCTGCCAACCTATCGTGAGAGCGCTCTATGTCTGATTACGCCCGCATCGCCGATGCCATCCGTTTTATCGCAAGCCAGGTGGCGCGCCAACCCACCCTGGACGAGATAGCGGCGCACGTTCACTTGAGCCCCTTTCACTTCCAACGGCTGTTCAGCCGCTGGGCCGGGGTGACGCCCAAACGCTACTTGCAGGTGCTGACCCTGAAGCGGGCCAAGGCGCTGCTGCAGGAGTCGCGCCCGCTGCTGGAGGTGGCCGATACCCTGGGCCTGAGCAGCGGCTCGCGCCTCTACGATCACTTCGTGCAGCTCGAAGCGGTGACGCCGGGCGAATACAAACAGCGCGGGGCCGGGCTGGTGATCGATCACGGGATGCACGACACCCCCTTCGGCCAGGCGTTCGTCGCCCTGACCCCGCGGGGGGTGTGCAACTTCTCGTTTCTCGATGACCAGGCCCCACAAACGCCGCTGAGTGCCCTCGCCCAGCGTTGGCCTGAGGCAGAGCTGCGAGAAGCGCCCTCACGCACCCTGGGGGTCATCCACACCATGTTCGATAGCAGCAAGAAGGCGGATCGCCCCCTCTCCTTGCACGTGAGCGGCACCAACGTTCAGATCAGCGTCTGGCGGGCGCTGCTCGCGATCCCGCCCGCCAAAGTGGTGAGCTACGCCCAGGTGGCGAGCGCCGTCGGCAACCCCAAGGCGCCCGCGCCGTGGGGCTAGGGAAGGTGCGAATAAGTCATATGGCACGAGAGCATTTACTGGTAACCCATTGATATTAAATGACTAAAATTTTCATTTTTTGTTCGTGGGATACTTGTTCGCACTTTCCCTAGCCAGCATGACAGATAAACAAAAGAGGATGATGATAATTTGCTGAGCAAGATCAACAAATTAATCGATAAGTTTCTATGCTGACCGCACATAAGAGGTGCTTAGTTGTGGAAAAAAAAGACGCCCTAAGGCGTCTTTCTTATTGCTGGTTGAGGCAAACCGGTTGGAAGCGATTCCCCTTCCCCGCCTTGCCCCACTACCCAATCAGATCGGGGTAATGGAGGTGATATGGGCCGACCCATCCAGGGATTGGAAGATCTGTACCACGGCTTCCCCGTGGATGGGGTTGGGCAGTGGCACAGTGCTCTTGCACTTGAAGCGGTAATTGGTGCCGGCCACCACTTGGGTGGAGACTTCAAAGGGTTGGTACTGCACCCCGACAAATCCTTCCAGTGCCTAGTTGAATACTGCCTGATCTTTGGCGCTCAGCTTGTGGTAGGCAGTCCATCCGCCCAACAACACTGCTTGTTCTGACATAACAAACCCTCCGTGATCTCTTCTCCCTACTCGTTTGTCTGTTCGGGTTCCACCCCGTTTATTCAAGTGGTGTCCGGACTCCACCGGGGGCCATACCAGATTTGGTATGTACGGTGTCGACAGTGCACATGAAGGCGTTGCTGTCGCCCCCTCCCCTGCTGCCACGACCGCCGCCTCACGGCGCAGGTCTTAATTGGCACGGCAGAGCCTAGCGTGAGATCCATAACTCCCCATGCCATATATGACAGTGGCAGGGAGGTGAGAAAGCGGCTAGAGAACGGAAAAGTGAGGCGCAAACGATTGGAAAAAGAAAAGGCGCCTCAAGGGCGCCTTTTTGACAGTTTTGCGTTATCGGCAGGAAAGCGTTAGCCGCTTATTCCCATTCGATGGTTGCGGGCGGCTTGCCGGAGACGTCGTACACCACGCGGGAGATGCCGTTGATCTCGTTGATAATGCGGTTCGACACGTGGCCGAGGAAGTCGTACGGCAGGTGAGCCCAGTGGGCGGTCATAAAGTCGATGGTCTCAACGGCGCGCAGGGCAATGACCCAGTCGTACTTGCGGCCATCGCCCATGACGCCAACGGAGCGCACCGGCAGGAAGACGGCGAACGCCTGGCTGACCTGGTTGTAGAGGTCGGCCTTGCGCAGCTCTTCGATGAAGATGGCGTCAGCCTTGCGCAGCAGGTCGCAGTACTCTTTCTTCACTTCGCCAAGCACACGCACGCCCAGGCCAGGACCCGGGAAGGGGTGACGGTAGAGCATGTCGTAGGGCAGGCCGAGTTCGAGGCCGACACGGCGCACTTCGTCCTTGAACAGCTCGCGCAGCGGCTCCACCAGACCCATCTTCATCTCTTCCGGCAGGCCGCCGACGTTGTGGTGGGACTTGATCACGTGAGCCTTGCCGGTCTTGCTGGCAGCGGATTCGATGACGTCCGGGTAGATGGTGCCCTGGGCCAGCCACTTGGCGTTCTTGAGCTTCTTGGACTCGTCGTCGAACACTTCGACGAAGACGCGGCCGATGGTCTTGCGTTTGGCTTCCGGCTCGTCAATGCCCGCGAGGGCGGAGAGGAAGCGCTCTTCGGCGTCGACCTTGATAATGTTCAGGCCGAAGTGATCGCCGAACATGTCCATCACCTGCTGGCCTTCGTTCAGGCGCAGCAGGCCGTTGTCGACGAAGACGCAGGTCAGGCGATCGCCGATGGCGCGGTGCACCAGTATGGCGACCACGGAGGAGTCCACGCCGCCGGAGAGGCCCAGGATCACCTCGTCGTCACCCACCTGCTCGCGGATGCGGGCAACGGCGTCGTCGATGATGGTGGCCGGGGTCCAGAGGCATTCGCAGCCGCAGATGTCCTTGACGAAGTGTTCCAGCATACGGGCACCCTGACGGGTGTGGGTCACTTCCGGGTGGAACTGCACGCCGTAGAAGCGCTTGGCCTCGTCGGCCATGGCGGCATGGGGGCAGGTGGCGGTCTGGGCGATGGTGGTGAAGCCGGCGGGGATCTCGGTGACCTTGTCGCCGTGGCTCATCCAGACATCCAGCAGGGCATTGCCGTTGTCGGCAATGGCGTCTTCGATGTTGCGCAAGAGGGCGCTGGTCTTGCCGGACTGGCCCAGCACTTCGACCTGGGCGTAGCCGAATTCACGCAGGTTGGAGGACTGCACCTTGCCGCCGAGCTGCTCGGACATGGTCTGCATGCCGTAGCAGATACCGAACACCGGCACACCGGCGTTGAACACGTACTCGGGGGCGCGCGGGCTGCCCGCCTCGGTCACGGATTCCGGGCCGCCGGAGAGGATGATGCCGCTCGGGTTGAACTCGCGGATCTGCTCTTCGGTTACATCCCAGGCCCACAGCTCGCAGTAGACGCCGATTTCACGGACGCGACGGGCGATGAGCTGGGTGTACTGGGAACCGAAATCCAGGATAAGGATACGGTGGGCGTGAATGTCTTTAGTCATTTTATTCCTGCATCAGGCTGATGTTGTCACAAAAAGCACGGGATAAAAAAAGGGTGGAAAAACGGGGCGCAGAGCCCCGTTTCATCAGCCCATCCGGTAGTTGGGGGCTTCTTTGGTAATGGTCACGTCGTGAACGTGGGACTCTTTCATCCCGGCGCCCGAGATGCGCACGAACTCGGCCTTGGTGCGCATGTCGTCGATGGTCGCGCTGCCGGTCAGACCCATGGAGGAGCGCAGGCCGCCCATCTGCTGGTGGATGATCTCTTTGAGGCGGCCCTTGTACGGCACGCGCCCTTCGATCCCTTCCGGCACCAGCTTGTCGGCGGCGTTGTCGGTCTGGAAGTAACGGTCGCTGGAACCCTTGGACATGGCACCCAGAGAGCCCATGCCGCGGTAGGACTTGAAGGAGCGGCCCTGATAGAGCTCGATCTCGCCCGGCGCCTCTTCGGTACCGGCAAACATGGAGCCCACCATGACGCAGCTTGCGCCTGCGGCGATGGCCTTGGCCACGTCGCCGGAGAAGCGGATGCCGCCATCGGCAATCACCGGCACGCCGGTGCCTTCCAGGGCGTCGACGGCGTCGGAGATGGCGGTGATCTGGGGCACGCCCACGCCGGTCACGATACGGGTAGTACAGATGGAGCCCGGGCCGATACCGACCTTGACGGCGTTGACACCCGCTTCCACCAGCGCCTTGGCGCCAGCGGCGGTGGCGACGTTGCCGCCGATGATTTGCAGGTCAGGATAGACTTCACGGGTCGCCTTGATGCGATCCAGCACGCCCTGGGAGTGGCCGTGGGAGGAGTCAATCAGCAGCACGTCCACACCGGCTTCCACCAGGGCGGCGACGCGCTCTTCGTTGCCGGCACCGGCACCGACGGCGGCACCGACCCGCAGACGGCCACGCTCGTCTTTACAGGCGTTGGGCTTGCGCTCGGCTTTCTGGAAGTCCTTCACGGTGATCATGCCCTTGAGCTTGAAGTCGCCGTTGACCACCAGCACCTTCTCGATGCGATGTTTTTGCATCAGGGCCACCACCTCTTCACGAGGGGCCCCTTCACGCACGGTCACCAGACGATCTTTCTGGGTCATGATCTGTTCGACGGTCTGGGAGAGATCGATGACAAAGCGCACGTCACGGCCGGTGATGATGCCCACCAGCTGGTTGCCGTCAGTCACCACGGGGTAACCGGCGAAACCGTTCTTGTGGCTCAGCTCCTTGATCTGGGCGATGGTCATGTCAGGGCGCACGGTAACGGGGTCGCTGACCACGCCGCTCTCGTACTTCTTGACCTTGCGCACTTCGGCAGCCTGCTGCTCGATGGACATGTTCTTGTGAATGAAGCCGATACCGCCTTCCTGGGCCAGTGCGATAGCCAGACGGGCTTCGGTCACTGTGTCCATGGCAGCGGAGATCATCGGGATATTCAGCGTGATCGCAGACGTGAGCTTGGTACGCAGGTCGGCGGTATTGGGGAGAACAGTGGAGTGGGCTGGAACCAACAGTACATCGTCGAAGGTCAGCGCTTCTTTGGCAATCCTGAGCATGGCAATATCTCACCGTTGAGGAGTGGGGGTGTAAAATATTGCCGACAAATTTTACTCATGCATTGGGCAGTGGTAAAGAAGTTTTTTGAATTTTTTATGGCGTAGCCCGATTTAACGCCACCAACAGGGCAAAAAACCAATAAATTCAGCCGTAACCATGCCGTTTTTCCCGACAAGATGATCTTTTTTGCCGTTGAGCCCCTTTCTGCCGCCAGTCTCCCGGAACGGCCTTTTTTCCCTCTCAGCCGTCAGCCAGACCGGGGTTCAGTTCCCCTGATAGCGGCCCGGCTTGTGCCAGTTCATCAGCATGGCGTTCATGGCCAGCGCACTCAGGGTTGACCAGAGCAGCAGGGGAAGCGGCAGGGTGAGCAGAGAGAGCGCAAACACCAGCACATCCAGCACCATCTGGCTCTTTCCCGCATTGATGCCGGTGCGCCGTTGCAGCCAGAGCGTCACCACGCCGGTGCCCCCCACGGAGGCATTGTGGCGCGCCAGAGACAAGACCCCCATGCCGAGGAAGGTTCCCCCCACCAGGGCGGCAAACAGGGGATGGACATAGCTCACCGTTAGCAGCAGCGGCACCGCCTGGGTGGCCGCCGAGAGGGCGACGTTGACGATCAGCGTCTTGAGGGTGAAGGCGCGCCCCATGGTGACGTAGCAGAACACCATGAAGGGCAGGTTCACCAGGAAGAAGAGCACGCCGATGGGCAGGGTGCTGACATGGGCGATCAGCAGGGCGATGCCCGCGATGCCACCGGTGATCATGCCGGAACACTTGAGCAGATTGAGCCCCACGGCGATAAACATGACCCCGAGCACCATGCCGTAGACATCGTCCTTGAGGGTATGGGCCAGCCCCCTGCCCGCAGCCGCTGGCTGCATGGTCATTTCACCTTCCATATGACTCCTTAGATCCGATGTGATGGTGGCATCCGTTGCCCGACAACCAGGCCGCGTTGGGGCTGATGGCGGCGGCCCGTTCACCTTGCCGTCCCCACCCCCCAATCTTGCGTCCCCCGCCCCCTTATGTCGCCATCGTGGGGATGACAAGGCACAGCAAAAAGAGCGCCAATCAAAACAAGAGTCCGCGATACCATAAATAATCGGATTTAAATTCTGATAAATGCGCAATGTGCAGATCGAATGCACCACTTCAGTGATCGGCCATCACAGTGGCGCAGCATGTTTACCCGAGTCACCGAGAAAGGCCTCGTGGTATCCCCTTCACAGCCCGTTTTTTCGGCAGATCATGTCGATACGATGCCGCTTTTCAGCATGGATGATGCCTGTCATGGGGTAAGCCCGAGGGCCATACGGCGTGTTTCTTCGGGGCGGGCTCCAGGGGCGGATGTGGATGGAGCGCACCAATAAAGTGCAATTGCACCAATATAGATCAACCGAGTGGCACAGTTTGCCTTGCACCGCGGCGCAAAGGCGACATGGGCACCGCTTTGCTCACTGCCACGAGCACTGCAATATGCAGAGCATGAAGTGACTCGAGCGGCGGATGCACTACTTCCCTTCCCTCTAGCCCCCTTCCCATGAGCGTGCTGGTCGCGAGTCCACAGGCCTGCCCATCCACCAGCCCCCCCAGCCAGAGTCCCATCAGGATGGGGCATCCATTCAGGCATAGGCAGAAGGCAGAATAAAAAAGTCGGCCCGAAGGCCGACTCGCTGCTCCCTGTGACAGGGCTTCCTTACTTGAGGTATTTGCCGTCAGCACCGACCTTGCCCGGGCCGTTCAGTACCCAGACCCGCGCCGAATAGGCGGGCACCGCAAAGCTCAGGCTGCCGTTGCTGACGCTCTGGCTCGCACCGGTTACCGCGTCCGTGTAGGTGCCGTTCTTCAGGCCACTCAGGTTTATCTGCTGGGCCGAGTTGGCCGCAAGGCCCACGGCGGCGTAGCTCCCTTGGGCGCTCAGATCACGCACGAAGCTGATGCCGCTCCCCCACTCGTTCACCTGGCTCATGGGCGCCTTTTGCAGGGCGGGCACCGCCTTGCGGATCTGGTTCAGGCGCTTGATGTGCTGATAGAGCGGGTGGCTCGGGGTGGCGGGGTTGTCCAGCACCTCCCCGTAGTAGGCACGACCGGTCTGATCCACCGTCATGGTGGCCCCGTCGATGTCCTGGGGCTTGCCCGCCTGGAACATCACCTCCTCCCCGTAGTAGAGGGTCGGGATCCCCCGCGCCGTCCAGAGCAGGTTGTAGGTCATGGCCGCATTGCCCTCTTCCCCGCCGTAGCGGTACTTGAAGTCGTTGTCCGGCCCCACGTCGTGGTTCTGGAAGAAGGTGATGAGCTTGGTGGCATCCCCATAGACCCAGTCCATGGCGAAGATCCCCCCTACCCCGCCAAAGTTCCCCCGGGCGACGTTGTCACGGAAGGTGGAGAACAGTGAGAAGTCCAGCACCGAGAGGCCGGAATCGCCCCCTGCACGGGGATTGGCCGGGTTGGCCGTGGTGCGGGTATACCACCAGGGGCGGATCACCGCCGAGGCATTGTCGTTGGCCAGCTCAGAGCCCCATCCGGTGCCCTTGACCAGGTTTTCGCCAAAGACGAACAGCCCCGGCTTGTGGGCCTGCCAGTCGTGGACATAGGTCAGCAGTTCGTCCCGCTCGATGTGCTTCAAGGTATCGATACGGATGGCATCGACCCCCATGTCGAGGTACTGACGAATGGCGCCGTTGAGGTAGTCCTTGACGTTCTGGTTGCCGGTGGCCAAGTCGATGCAGTCCCCCGCCATGTGCTTGCGCTGCAGGGCAAGCGGGCTCTCCCAGTCACCGCCGGACATGAAACCGTCCAGGTGATACCAGGCGGGATCCAGGGTCTGGGCGTCGATGCCGAAGAAGCGGTTGGGGTTGTAGCCTGCGCTCGGCACGGTGGCGCCGGTCTTGGGATCTACCAGGGGCTGGGTGCCCGCCGGATCCGACTGGCAGCGGGCCTTGTACCAGTCGGGAGCCGCCGGGTTGTCGTCGTCACAGCGGTTGGCACTGGCGTAGTCCCCAAGATTGCCCTGATAGGGACCATTGTTGATGAGTCCCTGGCTCGACCCCGCCGGTACGTAGTATTTGACGGGCAGTCGATCGATCCAGGTCTTGCCGCGCAGGCCGTACTGGCTCGAGTGGTTGAGCACCACGTCCTGGATCACCTTGAGCCCCTTGGCGTGGGCCGCCTGGATGAACTCCCGGTAACCCGCCCCCGGCGACTCCAGACGGGGATCGACCCGGTAGAAGTCGTAGGCTTGACATCCTCCCCCACCTTAGCGCTTCGCGTCACAGGAGGGGGATCCCCATTACTGGGTGATAGCTGCTCGCGCAGTACCGGGTTCCTGCTTCATCGGGCGGCCTGATTGCACCGCGCCTCCA
>NZ_JAPDBQ010000019.1:0-40940 GCF_027705325.1 Aeromonas sp. QDB18 | reverse complement strand
AGAGCACATAAGATCATAGTCAGATCGTGAGGTCAAACCTGTTTACATGGTTAAAAAACATTCACGATCCCGCCCTGGGAGTTGTCCCTATGACAGAAACGGCATTGTTGCTCATCAATTCATGTGCCGTACTGGAAAGCCTGCTGGAACAAGGCGAGTGGCAGGTGGAGCAGGCAAGCTCCCTGGTGGTGGCAGAGAAAAAACTGCAGGAAAAGGACTATCCCCTGGTGCTGGTGGTGATCGAGCATCAGCAGCACGAAGCCCTCTACAACCTGATTGCGCAGCACTCCGGCGCCTTGTGGATCGGCCTCATCCAGCGGGACTGTCTCGCCAGCGAAGCCCTTCGCAATTTGCTGGCAGCCTGTTTTCATGATTTTCACACCTTTCCCCTGGACAGAGACAGGCTCTCCCACAGCCTGGGACATGCCCTGGGGATGGCGCGCCTCATCCGGCGACACCGCCCCCGACTGCAACCCCAGCTTCGTTTCATTCAGGGGGAGAGCGCCCCCATCCGCCAGTTGCGCGACCAGATCGTGCGGTTGCAGCATTGCCGCCTGCCCGTACTGGTGACGGGACCGAGCGGCACGGGCAAGGAGCTGGTGGCCCGGGAGCTGCACTACAGCACGTTCGGGGAGGAGAGCCCTTTCGTGGCGGTCAATTGCGGGGCCATGCCCCATCAGCTCATCCAGTCCGAGCTGTTCGGCCACGTCAAGGGGGCCTTCACCGGGGCACAGCACCACAAGATAGGCAAGATAGAGGCCGCCGATGGCGGCACCCTGTTTCTCGACGAGATAGGGGAGCTGCCGCTGGAGGATCAGGCAACCCTGCTGCGCTTCTTGCAGGAGCAGTGCATAGAGGCGGTGGGCAGCCACCTGACGCGTCGTGTGGATGTGCGGATCATCGCGGCCACCAATATCGATGTGGAGCAGGCGGTGGCCAGCGGCGGATTTCGCATGGATCTCTACTACCGGCTCAACGTGGTGCGCCTGCGCACCCCGGCCTTGTGCGAGCGGGCGGAAGACATCCAGCTCCTTGCCGATGACATTCTGGCGGAAGTGCGGGGCGGGCGGGTGCTCAGCTTCACCCGCAAGGCGCGCCAGGCCATGCAGTCCTATGGCTGGCCGGGGAATGTGAGGGAGCTGCGCAACCGGGTTCAGCGGGCAGTGGTCATGTGCAGCGGCCCCTTCATCGAAGCCGATGACATGGAGCTGACCAACATGGACAGCCTGCTGCTCGACGGCTCGCTCAAGGCGGTGCGCGAAGCGGCGGAGCGTCAGGCCTTGCAACGGACGCTGGCCCGCTTCCCCGATCAGCTCGAGGAGGTGGCCCGCACGCTCGATATCTCCCGGGCCACCCTCTATCGCCAGCTGGACAAGCACGATCTGCTGTGAGGGGACGGCAGTATCGCCCCGTCATGCAAAAAGCCCGGGCAGCAGGCCCGGGCTTCTTGTCTGGCCCCGTCGTGGGGACTCGTTACTTCCGATGAGCTTCAGGCCATCTCCATGGCGAGGTGACAGAGTCGCCGCGCAGCCTCCTCCTCGCTCTTGACCACCTGATGCACGCCGCGCACGCGCAGATGATGCACCTCCTCGTGCTGGTGGGCACAGGCGGCGATGCGCATCAGGGCGCCGTATTCCTGCGCCCTGATGGCTATCTCACCGGCCAGCAGGCTGTCATCCAGGGTGATCAGCAGCCAGCTGGCGTTGGGCAGCGCCGCCGTCAGCAGATCCTGCTGGATGGGATGGCCCGCCAGACAGGTGATCCCCATGGCGCGCCAGGGGGCCAGCAGTCGCTCGTCGGTGTCGATCACCACCATCTCCCTGCCTTGTTCATGCAACTGCCGGATGAGGTGCTGACCTATCTCGTCGGCGCCCACTACCACCACATGGCCCTGCAAGGGGCAGAGGTGAGGTGACTCATCGGTGCGTGGCTCGGGATGGCGCCTCAGCCAACGCTCCACCTGGTTGAAGACCAGCGGATTGAGCACGATGGAGAAACAGGCGCCGACCAGCACCAGATCCCGGGCGACTCCGGGGACCAGCTCGAGCATGACCCCGAGACCCATCAGGATGAAGGAGAACTCCCCCACCTGGGCCAGGCTGGCGGAGATGGTCAGCGCCGTGCGCTGGCTGTGGCCAAAGAGCCGCACGATGGCGAAGGCGGCCACCGATTTGCCGATCACGATGACGAACAGGGTGGCCAGCACGGCCAGGGGCTCGCGCAGCAGGATGACGGGGTCGAACAGCATGCCCACGGAGACGAAGAAGAGCACGGCGAAGGCGTCCTGCAGGGGCAGGGTGTCGTTGGCCGCCTTGTGGCTCAGATGGGAGCTGTTCATCACGACGCCGGCGAAGAAGGCGCCGAGAGCAAAGGAGACGCCAAACAGCTTGACGGCGCCAAAAGCGATGCCAAGGGAACAGGAGAGGACGGCCAGGGTGAACAGCTCGCGGGAGCCGGTGGCGGCGGTGCGGGCCAGCAGCCAGGGGATGAGGCGTCGCCCGCCGATGACCATCAGGGCGATGAAGGCAGCTACCTTGGCCAGGGTCAGGCCGATATCCGCCATCACCTGGGCCGGGGTCAGTGCCTCGCCCCCCTGCTGCAGGTTGGCGAGGATGGGGAGCAGTACCAGGGCCAGCACCATCACCAGATCCTCCACGATGAGCCAGCCGATGGCGATGCGTCCCTCGTTGGTGTCGAGCTGGCCGCGGCTCTCCAGGGCGCGCAGCAGCACCACGGTACTGGCGGTGGAGAGGGCCAGGCCAAACACCAGGCCGGCGGTCACGGTCCAGTCGAGCAGTTGGGAGAGGCCAAGGCCGAGCAGGGTCGCAAGGGTTATCTGAACGATGGCTCCCGGGATGGCGATGTGTTTCACCGACAGCAGGTCTTTCACGGAAAAGTGCAGGCCGACACCAAACATCAGCAGGATGACGCCGATTTCGGCCAGCTCGGGGGCGAGCCGCAGATCGGCGACATAGCCCGGCGTAAAGGGGCCGCATACCACGCCGGCCGCGAGGTAGCCCACCATGGGGGAGATGCGCAGGCGGCTTGCCAGCATGCCGAAGAGGTAGGCCAGCACGAGGCCGCCTACCAGGGTGGTGATAAGGGGGAGTGAGTGGTCCATGTCGTCACCTCGCTAATGGCAGTCAGGGGCTACCAGATCACCCGAAGGTGAAGAGGGCAGCTGTCAATGAGCAGGGGGCGAAAGAGACAGAAGTTGGCCGTATCAAGGGGAAATCTTGAGGGCAACAGATGCCGTTTCTATTGAAAAGTAATGCATTTATATGCCATGAGCAACACTGTTCCAGTTTTTGCGTTGGTTTTGATGAAAAGCATCTTTAATGCATTGCGATTGGGTGAAAAGAGTGTGCAGTTAAAGAAAAATTGGCAGGAATAAACAATCGATGATGATATTGGGAGGCAAGGGAGAACACCTATGAGCACACGGCATGGAGGAGGCTGGCCTCCTCCATGGTGAACGAGGGTGCTGAAGGGGCATCACTCCCCCCTGGCGACCCCCTCACGTCTGGGGTCTGCGGCCCCCAGCCAGCCGCCGGCATGGCGCTGGACGCCCTGCAGCCCGGAGGTCTGCTCGTTAAGCAGGACCTCGTGCCCTCTGGCCTTGAGCCCCTGAACCACGGCGTCGGGCGTGCGCCCCTGCTCCAGCTCGGTGGGGCCGTTGCGACTGCCGAAATTGGGCAGGTTGATGGCCTGCTGCAGGTCGAGCCCCCAATCCTGGGTGCCGAGCAGCGCCTTGCCCACGTAGTTGATGATGGCCGAGCCTCCCGGGGATCCCAGGCTCATCTCGAGCTCGCCGCTTGCCTTGTCAAACACCAGCAGGGGCGACATGGAGGAGCGGGGGCGCTTGCCGGGCTCCACCCGGTTGGCCACCGGCAGGCCGGCGGCGTCCACCGAGGTGAAGGAGAAGTCGGTGAGCTGGTTGTTCAGCAGGTAGCCGTTGACCATCAGCCGCGAGCCGAAGCCATCCTCGATGGAGCTGGTCATGGCCACCGCCATGCCGCTCTTGTCCACGATGGAGATGTGGCTGGTGGAGGGCAGCTCCGGGGTGGCGTCCCGGCCCCTGGCCAGCGCCCGTGGCGGGTTGCCGGGCTGGGCGACGCCCATGGAGCGGTTGCCGATAAGGTGCCCCCGCTGCGCCAGATAGCCCTTGTCCAGCAGGCCTGTCACCGGCACGTCGACGACGTCGCCGTCGGCCACATACTGGTTGCGATCGGCGAAGGCGAGGCGTGCCGCCTCGCTGTAGAGGTGAATGGCCTCGCTGGAGGCGGCCAGTTGACCCTGCTCCCCCTGTACCGGTTTGAGGGCGGCCATGTCCCGGCTTTCCAGCATGCCGAAAATCTGGCCAAGGGCGATGGTGCCGGAGGAGGGGGTCGGGAAGCCGCAGATCTCGCTCTGGCGATAGTCAAAGCAGAGCCCGTCCCGCAGCTTGGCCTGGTAGCTGGCGAGATCGGCGGCGCTCAGCACCCCGGGGTTGGTCGGGTGGGCGTGCACCTTGGCCACCATGGCCTCGGCCAGCGAGCCGCGATAGAAGGCGTCGGGGCCGTCGCTTGCCAGGGTACGCAGCACCCTGGCCAGGGCCGGGTTGGTGAGCCGGGTACCTGCCGTCTTGGGAGTGCCGTCCGCCTGATAGAAGTAGGCACGGGCGTCCGGATCCCCGGCCAGATAGGGATCCTTGGCAAGCAGGGTGGCGAGGCGGGGGCTTATCACGAACCCTTGCTCCGCGAGGGTGATGGCGGGTTCGAACAGCGTGGCCCAGGGCAGCTTGCCATAGCGCTCGTGCGCCAGGGCCAGGGCACGCACCGTGCCGGGGGCGCCGACGGAGCGCCCGCCCACCACCCCCTCATAGAAGGCCATGGGTTTGCCCTCCTTCATGAAGAGCTGATCGGTGGCAGCGGCGGGGGCTGTCTCCCGGCCATCCACCGCCGCCACCTGCTTGCCGTCCCACACCAGCATGAGGGAGCCGCCGCCGATGCCCGAGGATTGAGGCTCCACCAGGGTCAATACCAGCTGGACGGCGATGGCTGCATCGATGGCGCTGCCCCCCGCCTTGATGATCTGGTAGCCCGCATCCACCGCCAGCGGGTTGGCCGCCGCCACCATGAAGTCACGGCCCTGCCAGCCGGGCTTGTCAATCCAGCCGCTGGCCGCCTCCGGGGCGATCAGGGTCTGGGGAGGAGGGACATAGTGAAAGCCATCCTGGGAGGCGCAGCCGCCAAGCAGGCCGAGGGCGACCAGCAGGCCGAGGGGGTTGAGGGACATGACAGGCTCCTTGTCGGTTTCTTGTTCACCTGCCGAAATGTGTCACACTTGGAGCTTGATTAAAAGTTTGTCTTAATACTCATATGGTTACAAAACTATCAAGGAGGCGCTCATGACACACCGGGGGACGCTGGCGAAACCTTGCATGGCGGGGCTGCTCTGCCTGTTGCTGGCGGCCTGCGGGGAGCCGACCTTCAGACCGCTGGCCCAGGGGGAGACCCTGCTCGCCTTCGGGGACAGTCTGACCGAGGGGCGCGGGGTGAGCCCGTCCCAAAGCTACCCCAACGTGCTGGCGACCCTGAGCGGCCATCCCGTGGTCAATGGCGGGGTGTCCGGAGAGCTGAGCCAGGCCGGCAGGGCCCGCCTGCCCGGGTTGCTGGCCCGGCACAGACCCGCTCTGGTCATCCTGCTGGAGGGGGGCAACGACATCCTGCGTGGCAGCGGGGAGGCGGCCCTCAAGGCCAATCTCGCTGCCATGATAGAGGCGGTGCAGGGGAGCGGGGCCCAGATCCTGCTTGTCGGGGTGCCCCGAAAATCCCTGTTTGCCGATGGCGCTCCCCTCTACGAGGAGCTGGCAGAGCAGTACGGGCTGGTGCTGGACAACGACAGCATCGGTGAGTTGCTGCGAGACCCGGCCCTGAAGTCCGATGCGGTGCATTTCAATGCCGAGGGTTACCGCACCCTGGCGCAGCGATTTCATCGACTGTTGCAGGAAAGGGGGGCGCTATAGCGAGGTGTCATGCTGCCGGGGCAGTGCGCCATGCTGCCGCAATCAATGGGGCGCGGCGCGCTACCCCGGAGGGGACCAGCCCGCGGCGACGGTGCCGATGGAGATGAAAAAACCGCCGTGAAGGCGGTTTTTTGCAATCAGGCTGAGCCAATTTGCTTAGATGGACTGCTCTTCACCGCCCAGGGCGGCAAACAGGGCCGGGATGAACTGGGAGAGCTCGGCGGTGACCAGGGCGAAGTCGGCGTCCAGGCGGGCGGCGGGATCTTCACTGGTGACGTCGTCGTTCTGCTCGCGCAGCTCTTCGCTGAACTTGAGGCGCTTGATGGAGAGATCGTCCCCCAGCACGAAGCTCAGGGTTTCGCCCCAGTTGAGGGCCAGCTTGGTCACCAGCTTGTCGTTGGCCAGGTGATTCTTGATCTCCTCGCTCATCAGATCCTGCTGCTTGCAGCGGATGATGCCGCCGTGCTCCATGGCGCTGCGCAGCTCGGCTTCGTCCTCCAGGGTGAAGGCGGCGGGCAGGTTGCCCTCGTTGAGCCACTCGGTCATGGTGATCTCGGGCGGGTTCTTGAGGGCCACCGGCACCACCGGCAGGGAGCCGATGGATTTGCGCAGGAGCGCCAGCAGATCGTCCGCCTTCTTGGCTGAGCCTGCATCCACCACCATCAGGTTGTCGGCAGGGTTTATCCAGGCGAAGGTCTGACTGGTGCGGCTGAAGGCGCGGGGCAACAGGGTGTGCATGATCTCCTCTTTCAGCGCCTCCTTCTCTTTCTTCTTGAGGGCGCGACCCTGCTCGAATTCAATGGCCTCTACCTTCTCCGCCAGCATCTCCTTGACCACGGTGCCGGGCAGCATCTTCTCTTCCTTGCGAGCGCACAGCAGGATGTGGCCAGAGGCGGCGTGGGTCAGGGTGGAGCCGAATTTGCCAAGGGGCTTGACCCACCCGAACCGGGAGATGTCCTGGCTGCCGCATGGGGTGAAGGCGCAGGCTTCCAGCTGGGTTTCCAGCTGCTCAACGGTCAGGTCGAAGGGGCGGGTAAAGCGGTAAATCTGCAGGTTTTTAAACCACATGGCGTCCTCGGTCTCTAGATTGTCCGGCGGGCATTGTACTAGAGAGGCGCTTTGTGATCAGCCAATCATTCTCGCTAAATAAAGGGCGATCGACCTCACAGGGCCCCATCTTGATCCCCCGGGAGCGGGCCCAACTCCCCTAGACTGCGAGTGTTCACATTGCTGACAAGGAGGCGACCATGTTGAGACAGAGTCGGCCGGAAGACATGGAAGAGATCGTCGAAATCTGGCTCCTGGCCTCCCTGCAGGCCCACGATTTCGTCGATGCCTCCTGCTGGTGGCAGGCTCAGGAGGAGCTGCGTACCCGCTACCTCGATCACGCCCGCATCTGGGTGTTCGAGGAGCGAGGGGACCTGCTCGGCTTCATGGCGCTGGTGGATGATTACCTGGCTGCACTCTTCGTGCGCCCCGATAGGCAGGGACGGGGGGTGGGGCACGCCCTGTTGCAGGAAGCCAGATCCAGATGTGCCGAGCTGCATACCCGGGTCTTCGTGGAGAACGAGCCGGCGGTGCGTTTCTACCGCCGCCACGGCTTTGAAATCGGGGGGGAGGTGCCCGATCCCCTCACCGGCCATCTTCAGTACCAGATGCATTACCAAGCCGTCTGAATCTGACGTCTGGGGCTGCCCCGGTTGAAAACGGGGGGCACCATCCTCATCTTGTCTCCATCCCGGGGCGCCCTCGCCCCCGCTCTCTTCTCCTTATCGAGCCGTTTTCCATGAAGATCCTGCACACCGCCGACTGGCACCTCGGTCATCAGCTTCACGGCCACGACCGCCGCTTCGAACACGCCGCCTTCCTCGACTGGTTGGCCGACACCATCAAGACCCGCGACATCGATGCCCTGCTGGTGGCGGGCGATCTGTTCGACACCGCCAACCCTCCCGCCAGTGCCTGGCAGCAGCTCTACCGCTTCCTGGCACGGCTGCGGGCCGAGCACCCGGCACTGGAGATGGTGCTGATCGGCGGCAACCACGACTCCCCCTCCAAGCTGGATGCTCCCCACGAGCTGCTGCGCGCCTTCGATCTGCATCTGGTGGGCAGCATCAGCCGGGACGACGAGGGGCGCCTCGAGACCGAGCGCCTGTTGGTGCCGCTGCGAGGCAAGAACGGCGAGGTGGCCGCCTGGTGCGCCGCCGTGCCGTTTCTGCGCAGCAGCGATCTGCGCCCGGAAGGGCTCAGCGAGGGGCAGGACAGACTCATCGAAGGGGTGCGCCAGGTCTATGAAGCGGTGCTGAGCGAGGGGCGGGCGCGCTGCCATCCGGATCAGGTCCTCATCGCCATGGGCCACGCCTATCTGGCGGCGGGCCAGCTCTCCGAGCTCTCTGAGCGGCGGGTGCTTGGCGGCAACCAGCATGCCCTGCCTGCCGAGCTGTTTGCCGCCGCCGACTACACGGCGCTGGGTCACCTGCACCTGGCGCAGAGCCCGGCCGAGGGAGTGCACTATAGCGGCTCGCCGCTGCCGCTCTCGCTGGCCGAGGCGAACTACAACCATCAGGTGCTGGAGGTGACGTTTGAGGGGGGCAAGCTGGCCCAGCTTGAGCGGATCCCGGTGCCCCGGGCGGTGGAGATGATCCGGCTGCCCCAGAGCGGCCTTGACGAGGCGCTCCAGGCCATCGAGGCGCTGGCGCTGCCCGCTTGCCCGCAGCAGGCGCAGCCCTTCCTCGAGGTGCGGCTGCTGCTGCCCAAACCCGAGGCCCGCATCCGCGAGCGCGTGCTGGCCGCCATCGGTGACAAGCCGGTGCGTCTTGCCCGCATCACGACCAGTTATCAGGGCTCGGGCCAGGGGCTGGCGGACGGTGCCGGCCAGCGCCGGCTCGATGAACTCTCCCCCACCGAGGTGTTTCGCCTCTGCTATCAGCGTCAGTTCGACGGGGAGCCGGAGGCCGAGCTGGTGGCGTCGTTTGAAGAGATCCTGGAGCAGGTGAAGGAGTCCAGCCAATGAAAATCTTGTCGCTGTCAGGGGAGAATCTGGCCAGCCTGACCGGTCAATTCACCATCGATTTTGCCGGTGGCGCCCTGGGGGCCGCCGGCCTGTTTGCCATCACCGGCAATACTGGCGCTGGCAAGAGCACCCTGCTCGATGCCATCTGTCTGGCGCTCTACGACGAGATGCCGCGCTTTATCGCCAATCGCAAGAATGTCGCCGAAGTGGGCCGCATGGATGACGAGGAGAAGCTCAAGGCCAACGACGTGCGCGGCATCCTCAGCCGCGGTCACGCCAGCGGTTTTGCCGAGGTGCAGTTTCGCGGCTGTGACGGCCGTGTCTGGCTGGCCCGCTGGGCGGTGCGCCGGGCTCGCAACCGCGCCGAGGGGCGCTTTCAGGCCCAGGAGCGCAGCCTGACCGACGTGGCGTCGGGCCAGGTATTCAGTGGCAGCAAGCGGGAGCTGCAGGATCGCATCGACGAGCTGGTGGGACTCTCCTGGGAGCAGTTTCGCCGCGCCGTCATCCTGCCGCAGGGGGAGTTTGCCGCCTTCCTCAAGTCGAGCGCCGACGAGCGTTCGGCCCTGCTCGAACGGATGACCGGCACCGAGCTCTACTCCGCCATTTCGGTCCAGACCCATGAACGGGCGCGGGAGGAGCAGCAGAAACTTGCCGCCATCAGCCAGCGGCTCGGCGACGTGGCGCTGATGGACGAGGCGACCCGCGAGCAGTGGGTGAGCCAGCAGGTCAGCCTCGCCACCAGCCTCAAACACGAGCAGCAGCAACAGCAACTGATGCAGGACTTGCGGGATCTCAACGGCCGCATCGCTGCGCAGTTGCAGGCCTGTCAGGAGGGAGAGGCGGCCCTTGCCGCGGCGGAGGCGGCCCACGGTGCGGCCGCTCCCGAGCGGGAGGAGTTCGCCCGCGCCGAGCAGGCCCAGGTGGCCCGCGCCGATCACGACGAGCTGGCTCGCCTCACCCTGGAGGTGCAGCAGCAGGAGAAGGCACTGGCCGAGCTTGGCCCCGAACTTGGCAAGCTGGAGGAGCAGACCCAGCAGAGTGCCCTCACCGAACAGCAACTGCTGGCGGAGAAGATCGCCGCCGAGCGCGAGTGGGGAGCCCTGCAACCCGAACTCAAACGGGCGCAGGAGCTCGACACCCGCATTCGGGAAAAGCAGCAGCAACTGCAGAAGATCCAGCAGGAGGGGTCGCAGGAGCGGGAGGTGCAGCTCACCCTGGAACAGGGCTGGCGCCAGCAGCGCCAGCAGGTGGAGCAGCTCAAGGCCCAGCACCTGCAGTGGGGCGCCTGGCTTGAGGAGCACAAGGAGCTGGCGCCGGTGGCCCGCCAGTGGCAGCCGCTGCTCACTGCCATGCAGGATTGGGCCGAGGATGCCGACAGGCTGCAGCAACTGCTCACCCTGCGCGAGCACAAGCTGCGCACCCTCAGGCAACTGCAACACCAGCTGGAGCAGGGGCAGCAGGAGCGCGACTACTGGCAGCGCGAGCAGACCCGGTTGCAGCAACAGCAGCACGAATTGCAGGAGCAGCAGTGGGAGGGGCGTCTGGCCAAGGCGCAGGAGCAGTGGCAGCAGCAGACCGAACAACTGGGCCAGCTGCGCCAGCTGCTGGAGCTGGCGGACTATGGCCGCAATCACGGTGAGCAGCATGGTCGCCTGCAGCAGGAGATCGCCCAGCTGGAGCAGGCGCTCGGCAAGCTGGCCATCCTCGGCGATGAGTTGACGCCGGCCCGCGAGCGGCTCGCCCTGCAACGGGACGAGGCACGCCGCGCGCTGGAGCAGTCCCGTGCCATCGCCAGTTTCGAGCAGCATCGCCACATCCTGCGCGACGGTGAACCTTGCCCGCTCTGCGGCGCCGAGGAGCACCCCTATCACCAGAGCCAGCCGCAGGTGGCCGGTATTCTCGGCCAGCTGGCGGAGCGCGTCCGCAGCCTGGAGCTCGAGTGGGAGCGGCTCAATCACCAATACATTCAGTGCGAGAGCGAACGCCAGGAGCTGGCCCGCCAGCTGGCAGTGCGTCAGCAGCATCTACCTGAGCTGGAGACGCGCGCCGAGCAGCTGACCCAGCGTTGGCAGCAGCTGGGCGGTGCCGAGCTGCTGGGCCATCCGCTGCCGCTGCGTCAGAGCCCGATCGAGTGGAACGAGTTGATGAGTACCCTGCTCGGCCGCGGCCAGAGTCTGGAGCAGGGGCTGGCCCGCAGCCAGCAGCAACTGCGCGAGGCCCAGCAGGGGCAGCAGCAGTTGCAGGCCGTGCGCCAGCAGCTGAGCCAGCTGGCCAGCCAGCACCAGCAGTTCGAGCAGCAGTGGCAGGAGGCCGATCGCCAGCGCATCGCCCTGGAAGGGGAGGTGAAGGGGATGGGCGAGCAGGAAGCGACCCTGCGCCAGCGCCTTGAGCAGGGGGGCAACCGGATCGACGAGCAGATGGGAGGCCAGCCCTGGCGTCAGTGGCTGGGCAGCCAGCAGTGGCGCGAGTGGCAGCGGGCCTGCGAGGCCTGGCTGCACGGCCAGAGCGAGTGGGAGCGGCTGACCGGCGAGATTGCCAGCCTTACCCCGGCCCTGAGTGCTCAGGAGGCGCGTCTGCAGACCCAGCGCGAGCTGCTGCACAAGCTCGAGCGCGACTACAAGGAACATGAACAGCAACGGCAGGGGCTGGTTACCAGTCGTGCCACCTGTCTGGGGGGGGAGGAGATTGCCCTGGTCGAGAGCCGCTGGCAGCAGCGGCTGCAGCAACTGGCCAGCGAGCTGGAGACGATGCAGGGGGCGGCCCGCACCCTGCGCGAGCGCCAGACCGAGCTCAAGACCCGTCTCAGCCATCTGGAGCAGGAGAAGCAGGTGAGCAGCCGGCGGCGACGGGAGGTGCTGGGGCGCTGGGCTGCCCACGCCAGCAGCCTCGGCATCGCCGAATATGATCTGCGCCGCCTGCTGGCCATGAGCCCGGATGAGCTCAAGGGGCGCCGCGCCGCCTTGCAGGCGCTGGAGGATGCCCGCGCCGAGGCGCGTACCCGCTTGACCGAGCGGCAGCGGGCGCTGGCGCTGGAGGAGAGCAAGCGAGAGCGTTACTGCGAGCATCACCCCGAGCTGGCCGCGTTGGCGCCACAGGAGCTCGCCAGCCGGCTGACGGCGCTGGAGGCGCACTGCCGCACTCTCGACGAGCAGCTGTTCCAGTGCAAGAGCACGCTGGCCCAGGCCGAGGCGGCGGCCCTCAAGGCGGGCACCTTGCAGGAGGAGCTGGCTGCCCAGCAGGCGGTGGCGGATCATTGGCAGCGGCTCTGTGATCTCATCGGTTCGGCCAGCGGCGCCAAGCTGCGTACCTTCGCCCAGAGCCTCACGCTGGAGCGGCTGCTGCTGGAGGCCAACGCCCAGCTCGCCGAGCTCTCGCCTCGCTATCGGCTGGAGCGGGTGCCCGGCACCGATCTGGCGCTGCAGGTGGTGGATCTCGACATGGGGGACGAGGTGCGCTCGGTGGACTCCCTCTCCGGCGGCGAGAGTTTCCTGGTGGCGCTGGCGCTGGCGCTGGCCCTCTCCAGCCTGTCGTCGCGCCAGACCCAGGTCGAATCGCTCTTTATCGACGAGGGCTTCGGCACCCTCGATCCCGACAGTCTGGATCTGGCGCTCTCAAGCCTCGATTCCCTGCAGGCGGCTGGCCGCCAGATCGGGGTCATCTCCCACGTGCAGACCCTGGTGGAGCGGATCGGCGTGCAGGTGCGGGTGGAGGCCCTCGGCGGCGGCGAAAGCCGGGTAGTATTGTCCGGCTGACGAGGTGTCGCCCATGACCCTCCATGAACAAAAAGGCCCCTGTCACAGGCAATGCTGTTCAGATAAGCACTTTTTTGACTGATTATTCATAAATTGGATTTGAGTTGAGGGGGCAAGGCTGTGTCCAGTCGATCTTCCTCCAGCCTTTATCCAGCGGGGCTTGCAATAGAAAGAGGGAGGCATCATGCCTCCCTCGCTTTTTTGTCCTGATACTACGTGGACTGGAACTCAAATTCTCTTAAGTGAACAGCATTGCCCTGTCACAGGGGCCTTTTTGTTGGTGTGCAACCCGTCGCTGGTTATTTGCGCTCGGGCAGCATATTGGTCAGGGCGTTGTCCTTGAGCACATGGTGGTGGTAGATGGCTGCCGCCGCGTGCAGGGCAATCAGAGCATAGCCAATGTTGGCCAGCGTCTCGTGCAGCTCCTTGATGGTACCCTTCAGGCCGTCGTCGGGGGCGATGAGGGCGGGGAGCGCCAGGCCGAAGAAGGGGATGGGCTTGCCGCCCGCACTCAACAGCAGCCAGCCCAGCAGCGGGGTGAGGATCAGGAAGCCATAGAGCGCCAGATGGGCGAGCTTGGCCAGCGTGAGCATCAGGGGGGAGAGCTCGGGCACGATACGTGGTGAAGGGCTACCCACGCGCACCAGCAGGCGCACGACCACCAGCGCCAGGATCAGCAGACCCACCATGAAGTGAAACTCCTTCATCAGGTCGCGGCCAGCCGACCCTTTGGGGAAGATGTCCCTGAACTCCATCAGCGCATAGACGGCGATCATCAGCAGCAGGGTCAACCAGTGCAGCCCTATGCTCAGGCTGCCATAACGTTGTTCGGTATTTCTCAGCATCGTTGTCTCCTCGCCACTTAAGCGGCTTATCTCTTTTCATCCCGTCTCATATCGAACCAAAGGACCCGCAGGTATCCCTCTTGAGGGTACTCGGCTTGCTTATGCCCGTGTTGATCTCGATAACATTTCTGCCTGTTTGCCGTCATGCTGACCTGTGCGGGAGCCCATGGAGTATCGGGAGATGGAAGGGGCAAAAAAAAAACCGAAGCACCAGGCTTCGGTTTTTGGCGGTCGCTGGCGTCAGGCCAGGGCGCATTATTTCTTGATGCGGATCACCGGGGTTTCGCCCACGGTCACGGCGCCAGTCATCTTCACCAGCTCTTTGATCTCGTCCATGTTGGAGATGACCACAGGTGTCAGGGTAGACTTGGCTTTGGCTTCCAGAACGGCCAGATCGAACTCGATGATGGTGTCACCGCGCTTGACCTGTTGACCTTCCTGAGCGATACGGGTGAAACCTTCACCCTTCAGCTCGACGGTGTCGATACCGAAGTGAACGAACAGCTCGATACCAGAGTCGGACTCCAGAGAGAACGCATGGTTGGTCTCGAAGATTTTGCCGATGGTGCCGTCGCACGGAGCAACCATCTTGTTGCCGGCCGGCTTGATGGCGATGCCGTCGCCGACGATCTTCTCGGCGAAGACGACGTCAGGCACATCTTCGATGGGGACGATTTCGCCGGACAGCGGAGCAAAGATTTCGATGCCGCCAGTGTCAGAACTGTCGTCGGAAACCAGTTTCTTCAGTTTGTCGAACAGACCCATAGTAAAAGCTCCTAGAGATGATTGTCGCTGTTTGCAGCCGATCTTAGCAGACTGCCTTCTGCTTAATAAAGTTATCTACGCACGCTTCGATTTCGGCGGCGGTGGCAAAGCTCAGCGCCTGGTCGGCCATGGCCTTCACATCTTCGAAGTTGGTGTTGCGGATAAGCTTCTTGATACGCGGTACAGAGATGGCGCTCATGGAGAACTCATCCAGACCCATACCCAGCAGCAGCAGGGTGGCGCGTTCGTCACCAGCCAGTTCACCGCACATACCGGTCCACTTGCCATTGTCATGGGAAGCGTCGATCACCATCTTGATCAGGGTCAGGACGGAGGGTGACAGCGGGTTGTACATGGCGGAAATCATCTCGTTACCACGGTCGACAGCCAGGGTGTACTGGGTCAGGTCGTTGGTACCGATACTGAAGAAATCCACTTCCTTGGCCAGATGATGAGCCATCACGGCCGCGGCCGGGGTCTCGATCATGATACCCACTTCGATGGATTCATCAAAGGCTTTGCCTTCGGCACGCAGTTCGGCTTTCAGCGTCTCCACGGTAGCCTTCAGGCTGCGGAACTCTTCGACGGAGATGATCATCGGGAACATGATGCGCAGTTTGCCGAAGGCAGACGCACGCAGGATGGCCCGCAGCTGGGCGTGCATGATGTCGGTGCGATCGAAGAAGATACGCACGGCACGCCAGCCCAGGAAGGGATTCATCTCTTTCGGGAAATTCATGTAGGGCAGTTCTTTGTCGCCGCCGATGTCCATGGTACGAACGATGATCGGTTGATCCGGCATGGCTTCGGCCACTTCTTTGTAAGCCTTGAACTGCTCGTCTTCGGTCGGCAGCGCGTCACGGTCCATGAACAGGAACTCGGTACGGTACAGACCCACGCCTTCGGCGCCGTTGCGAATGGCGCCTTCGGTATCCTTGACGGTCCCGATGTTGGCGCACACTTCGACCTGGTGGCCATCCAGAGTGATGGCAGGCAGGTCTTTGAGCTTGGCCAGCTCGTCCTTCTCGGCCTGGAACTGGGCCTGGAACTTCTTGGCTTCGTTCAACTGGTCGGCGGTCGGGTTGATGATGACCTGGTTGTTGATCGCATCCAGCACCAGCATGTCACCGTTCTTGACGCGCTCGGTGATGTCGTTGGTGCCCACGACGGCCGGCAGCTCCAGGGAGCGGGCCATGATGGAGGTGTGGGAGGTACGGCCACCGATGTCGGTGACGAAGCCCAGCACGTATTTCAGGTTGATCTGAGCGGTTTCAGACGGGGTCAGGTCTTTGGCGACCAGGATGACCTCTTCGTCGATGGTGCTCAGGTTGACAACTGCGATGCCCAGTACGTTCTTGACCAGACGGGTGCCGATGTCACGGAAGTCGGTGGCGCGCTCACGCAGATAGGGGTCATCCAGATCGGCCATCATCTTGGCGTACTGTTCGATCACCTCGTGAACGGCTCTGTCGGCAGAGGCCTTGTGTTCTTTGATGAAGGATCTGATATCCCCTTCCAGCTCTTCATCTTCGAGCAGCATGATGTGGCCTTCGAAGATGGCCTCTTTTTCTTCACCGAAGGTGCGACCGGCCATCTCTTTGATGGCTTCCAGCTGTGCGGCTGACTTGGTGCGGGCTTCGAGGAAGCGGTTGATCTCGGCATCAATCTGTTCGGCGGGAATCTTGCCCTGATTGATAACGATTTCATCTTCTTTCAGAAGAAGCGCCTTGCCGAATGCGATACCGGGGGACGCAAGAATGCCAGATATCATAATCCTTCCTATTAAAACGACTGTGGGGGAGGAATAAAGCTGGATTACTCCAGCTCGTCCATCAGGGCAACCAGCTTCTCAACGGCTTTCTGAGCGTCCGGGCCGTCAGCCTGGATGGTCACGTTGGTGCCTTTGGTCAGACCCAGGGTCTGGAGCTTGAACAGGCTCTTGGCGCTGGCGGATTTGCCACCGGAGACCACAGTGATCTCGCTTTGGAATTCTTTGGCTTCTTTCACGAACTGAGCTGCAGGACGGGTGTGCAGGCCGTTTTCAGCAGTAATAACAACAGACTTCTCGTACATGGTTTCACCCCATATTATTGATATTGTTTGGAGAGATGGTCGCCAATGAGGCTTCCTGTCTCACCGTGTCAGTATGGATATGTTGTAAAGTAACGAAATCAGACCTGCAATGGTTTAATCCAGGTCAATTTTCTGTGCAGTATTCGGCGTCGTGGCCAGGTATTTTTTCGCTATCAGGCTGTAAGCCGCGTCAGGACTGGCCTGAAATTATTTTATAACGAAAAATAACACTTTGTTACCTTGTGATACCTTGCCAGCAAACACCTCGTGACGCCGCACAGGATATGAGATTTATCACAGAATGTCTGCTTTTTTTGTCATATCCAATTTTGTTATTTTACCCCAAAAAATAAGGGGCCGAGTGGCACTGGTGGCTAGAGAGTTTAGCGCATAATGAAAACGGCGCTCCGAGGAGCGCCGTCGTTTTGGTGTTGGCTGATCAACTACTGCTGCAATTCCTGCTCGCTGAACACACCGGCGAAGAGGGCGCTGGAGAGGTAACGCTCGGCGGCGCTCGGCAGGATGACGACAATCGTTTTCCCTTCGAACTCCGGCTGCTCGGCCAGACGGTTGGCAGCGACCACGGCAGCGCCGGAGCTGATACCGGCCAGGATCCCTTCCTCTTCCATCAGGCGGCGGGCCATCTCGATGGCTTCGTCACTGCTCACCTGCTCGACGCGGTCCAGCAGGCTCAAATCCAGGTTGCCCGGGATGAAGCCAGCGCCGATGCCCTGGATCTTGTGCGGACCCGGTTTGATCTCTTCACCCGCCAGTTTCTGGCTGATGACGGGAGATTCGCTGGGCTCGACCGCCACGGAGACGATGGCCTTGCCTTTGGTCTTCTTGATGTAGCGGGAGACCCCGGTGATGGTGCCGCCGGTACCGACGCCCGCCACGAACACATCCACCTCGCCATCGGTGGCGTCCCAGATCTCGGGGCCAGTGGTCTGCTCGTGGATTTCCGGGTTGGCCGGGTTTTCAAACTGTTGCAGCAGCACGTACTTGCCCGGCTCGGATTCGAGGATCTCGTTGGCCTTGGCAATGGCGCCCTTCATGCCGAGGGGACCTTCGGTCAGCACCAGGTTGGCACCCAGGGCCTTGAGCAGCTTGCGGCGCTCCAGACTCATGGTGGCCGGCATGGTCAGGGTGATGGGATAGCCGCGGGCCGCAGCCACGAATGCCAGGGCAATGCCCGTGTTGCCGCTGGTGGGCTCGATGATCTCCTTGCCCTTGGTCAGCACGCCGCGTTTCTCGGCATCCCAGATGAGGTTGGCACCGATCCGGCACTTGACGCTGAAGCTTGGGTTGCGGCTCTCGATCTTGGCCAGCACGCGGCCCTTGGTAACACGGTTGAGACGAACAAGCGGGGTGTTGCCTATGGTCTGGCTGTTGTCCTCAAAAATTTTGCTCATGGTGCTATCCCTGTGTTTGTTAAGGCGATTAAACAAGATTACCCTGTGGTTTCTGAATGAGAAGTGACGAATCGTTATAACAATATGTTATTACAACATATAGAACTTATTCTCTCTTGCCGAGGGGGCTCCCGCTGCCTGGGCATCCAATGGAAGGGATCTCATGGGATTTGCAGGAAGCGACCGCTATCTCGCATCACAGGCACTGAAGATGGCCGTCGATGCCGCCATCGTGCTGGAGAAGCCGCTGCTCATCAAGGGTGAGCCCGGTACGGGCAAGACAGTGCTGGCGGAGGCGGTGGCCGAGTCCCTGGGCGCCGAGCTCATCAGCTGGCACATCAAGTCCACCACCAAGGCCCAGCAGGGGCTCTACGAATACGATGCCGTCGCCCGGCTGCGAGACTCCCAGCTCGGTGACCCCAGGGTAGGGGAGATAGGCCACTACATCCGCCGGGGCAAGCTGTGGCAGGCCTTCAGCGCAGAGCAGCGGCCAGTGCTGCTCATAGATGAAATCGACAAGGCGGACATCGAGTTTCCCAACGATCTGCTGCTGGAGCTGGATCGGATGGAGTTCGATGTCTACGAGACCGGCGAGCGAGTCAAGGCCCGCCAGCGGCCGGTGGTCATCATCACCTCCAACAACGAGAAGGAGTTGCCGGATGCCTTCCTGCGCCGCTGCTTCTTCCACTACATTCGCTTCCCCGACAAGGCCGAGATGCAGGCCATCGTCAAGCTCCACTACCCAAACCTCAAGGAGAGCCTGCTCGGTGAGGCGATGGAGCTCTTCTTCGAGCTGCGCGAGGTAGAGGGGCTGCGCAAGAAGCCGTCCACCTCGGAGCTGCTGGACTGGATCCGGCTGCTTTTGGCCGACGATATCGCCCCCGAGGCGATGCGCACCCGCGAGCCGGGCAAACTGGTGCCTGCCCTCTACGGCGCCCTGCTCAAGACCGAGCAGGACCTGCATCTGTTTGAGAAGCTCGCTTTTCTGGCCAGACGCGGCAGCTGACCCATGCTGATCGACTTTTTTACCCATCTGCGCCGTCACAAGCTCCCCTGCAGCCTGCGCGAATTGCTGGACTTGCACGCGGCGCTGGCAGCCAGACTGGCCAGCCTCGACATGGACGAGTTCTACCAGCTATCCCGCTGCCTGCTGGTGAAGGATGAGGCGCACTATGATCGCTTCGATCGCGCCTTCGCCGAGTATTACGAGGGGTTGGCCGCCATCCCCCTGTTGCCGGAGAGCCTGCCCGAGGAGTGGCTGCGCAAGGAGTTCGAGCGGCTATTGAGCGCCGAGGAGAAGGCGTTGCTCCAATCCCTTGGCGGGCTCGACCAGCTGCTGAAGACCCTAAACCAGCGCTTGAACGAGCAGAAGGAGCGTCACGCCGGCGGCAACAAGTGGGTCGGCACCGGGGGCAGCAGCCCGTTCGGTCACGGCGGCTATCACCCGGAAGGGATCCGCATGGGGGGAGAGGGCCAGCACGGGCGGGCGACTAAGGTGTGGGAAGCGCGCCACTTTCGCAACTTCAGTGACGACTCGCCCCTGGGGCAGCGCGCCATCCAGCTCGCCCTTCGCAAGCTCAGGCGCTGGGTGCGCCGGGGCAATCCCGACGAGCTGGATCTCGACGACACCATCCAAAGCTCGGCCAGGCAAGGCTGGCTCGATGTGAAGCTCAGACCCGAGCGCCACAACGGGGTCAAGCTGCTGGTCTTCTTCGATGTGGGGGGCTCCATGGATGCCCATGTGGCCGAGGTGCAGCGCCTCTTTTCGGCCCTGCGCCACGAGTTCAAGCACCTGGTGTTCTTCTATTTTCACAACTGCCTCTACGACTTCGTCTGGCAGGACAATGCCAGGCGCCTTGATGATCGGTTCGATACCCTGCGGCTGCTGCGCACCTACGGCAGCGACTACAGGGTGATGGTGGTGGGGGATGCGAAGATGGGCCCCTATGAAATCACCTGGCCAGGTGGCAGCGTAGAGTACTGGAACGAGGAGCCCGGCCAGGTGTGGCTCGGGCGCCTGCAACAACATTTCCCCAAGATGGTGTGGGTCAATCCGCTGCCAAGGCAGGAGTGGCTGTGGCACCCCTCCATCAAGTTGATGAACGAATTGATCGGCGGGCGGATGCACCCGCTGACCCTGGCGGGTCTGGCTGCGGCCATCGACCAGCTGTGACCCTCTGAACCCTAAAAAACAGACAAGCCGGGATTGCACCCGGCCAGGAGCAAAGATGACCTCTATCGTAATCAGTGGCTCAGGCCTCTATACCCCTCCCTTTGCCGTCAGCAATGAAGCGCTGGTGGCGGCCTTCAACCAGTACGTGGATCTCTACAACGAGGAGAACGCCTCCGCCATCGATGCAGGGCAGCTGCCTGCCAAACAGCACTCGAGCTGCGAGTTCATCGAGAAGGCCTCCGGCATCAAGAGCCGCTATCTGGTGAGCAGCGAGGGGGTGCTGGATCCCGACATCATGCAGCCGCTCATGGCGGAGCGCCCGGACGATCAGCCCTCCATCATGGTGGAGATGGCGGTGGCGGCCGCCGAACAGGCGCTGATCGCCGCCGGTCGTGAACCGGGGGAGATCGATCTTGTCATCGTCGCCGCCTCCAACATGCCGCGCCCCTACCCGGCGCTGGCCATCGAATTGCAGCACTATCTGGGCGCGAGCGGCCTGGCGTTCGACATGAACGTGGCCTGCTCTTCCGCCACCTTCGGGATCAAGACCGCCGCAGACATGCTGGCGGCAGGCACCGCCCGGCTGGCGCTGGTGGTCAATCCGGAGATCTGCTCGGGTCACCTCAACTTCCGCGATCGGGACAGTCACTTCATCTTCGGCGACGCCTGTACCGCCGTGCTGCTGGAGCGGGAGGCCGATTGCCAGGTGGCCAACCCCTGGCAACTGGTGGCCAGCAAGCTGGTGACCCAGTACTCCAGCAACATCCGCAACAACTTCGGCTTCCTGAACCGGCTCAGCCCGCGCACCCGCTACGGCGACGACAAGCTGTTCCGCCAGCAGGGGCGCAAGGTGTTCAAGGAGGTGCTGCCCCTGGTGTGCGATCAGATAGCCTCCCAGCTGGCGGAGCAGGGATGGGCGGCCGATGGCTTGAGCCGGCTCTGGCTTCATCAGGCCAACCTCACCATGAACCAGTTCATCGGTCGCAAGTTGCTGGGCCATGACGCCAGCCAGCAGGAGGCGCCTGTCATCCTCGACCGCTACGGAAACACCAGCTCGGCGGGTTCCATCATCGCCTTCCACCTCTTCAATCAGGATCTGCCGAGCGGGGCTCGCGGGGTGCTCTGCTCCTTTGGGGCCGGTTACTCCATCGGCAGCCTGCTGCTGCAGCGGCGCTGAGCACCCTGTTTTGCCCATAAAAAAGCCACCCGGGAGGGTGGCTTTTTTTCATGCTGCCAGAGAGGCTTTTTTCAAGCGGGTTCGATGGCCAGTACCTGACATTGCGGTTCTTTTATCTGAAATCGCACGTTCACATCGAACAATCTGACACCGTACACCTTGTCATCCGGCTTGCCCTTCTTGTAAGCAGGGCGGGGATCCTGGGCCAGCACCTCCCTCACCAGTTCACGCAGCTCCGGGTGGGCCTTGAGCCAGGGGGCGAGCTGCTGCTCGGCCTGGGCGCTGAAGCTCACCGCCAGCGGCGGGGTGGGGGCATCTGGGGCGAAACCGCCACGGGCGTGGGGCAGGCTGTCGGCATAGGGGACATAGGGCTTGATGTCGACGACCGGGGTGCCGTCGAGCAAGTCCACCGCGCCCAGCTCGAGCCAGAGCTTGCCGCGCTCACGTCCCACCCCGTGCAGCTCGACCACGGAGAGGCCGAGGGGGTTGGGGCGGAAGGTGGAGCGGGTGGCAAAGACCCCGACCCGCTCGTTGCCGCCGAGGCGCGGCGGGCGCACCGTCGGGTGCCAGCCCTGATCCATGGTCTGGTGAAACACGAAGCTGATCCAGAGATGGGAGAATTGCTCGATGCCGCGCAGCACATCGGGCTGATCATAGGGAGGAAGCAGTTCGAGGCGGGCGCGAGCCGCGCTGACCAGACCGGGCTGGCGGGGTATGGCGAACTTCTCCTTGTAGGGAGAGCGGATGATCCCTAGGGTATCGATATCGAACTTCATGGCGGATCCTGGCTGAAAACCCGGGCAATGTAGCACAGGCACGCCGAAAACGCAGGGGGAGCACCAGGACGCAGCCCCTGTGATCCCGATCCCAGACCCGGTGCCCGGGGGCTGTGTCCTGGTGCCAACTTGCGTAGGGTGGGGCGGCAAAAGGGGTGGCGGGGGAGTGGGCAAGGAGCCTGCTGCCCGCACCATGACGATATGCCTGGCGGCATCAGGGCGTGCCTGGGACGTGTGCTCACCATGCCAGGCCATGGCCGTTTCGGCTGCCCGTGGAGGGGCTGCAAGGAGAGGGCGCCATAGAGGAGAGACAGGGATGAAATTGTTGATTATCGGCGGCACCGGCTTTCTGGGTCGCCACCTGACCACGCTGGCCCTGGATTGGGGGCACGAGGTGACGCTGTTCAATCGCGGCCACCGCCAGCACCCGGATTGGCGGGAGCTGACCCAGCTTCACGGGGACAGAGACGGGGACCTGGCCCCCTTGCGGGGCGAAGGGCGGCACTGGGATCTGGTCATCGACACCTGCTGCTATCGCCCCGAACAGGCCGAAGGGCTCTCTGACGCCCTGCTGGGGCGCTGCGATCGGCTCATCTTCATCTCCACCATCAGTGTCTATCGCGATTTTTCCCAACCCGGCATGGATGAGTCGGCCCCCCTGCACGAGATGGCAGGAACGCCCACCGACTACGGCCCCCTCAAGGTGCTGTGCGAGTCGGTGTATCGCGCCCGCTGGGGAGATCGCCTGTGCACCCTGCGCCCCGGCGTGCTCTGCGGCCCCTTTGACCCGACCGCTCGTCTTGCCTGGTGGGTGAGGCGGGTGCAGCGGGGCGGGCCCTGGCTCTTGCCGGGGCTGGGGGAGGACAGGCTGCAATACCTGGATGTACGCGACTGCGCCGAGTTCGTGCTGCGGGCTGCCGAGCAGCGACTCGCTGGGTGCTTCAACCTGATCAAGCCCGGCATCGCA
Organism: Aeromonas sp. QDB18; assembly: GCF_027705325.1. Taxonomy (NCBI): domain Bacteria; kingdom Pseudomonadati; phylum Pseudomonadota; class Gammaproteobacteria; order Aeromonadales; family Aeromonadaceae; genus Aeromonas; species Aeromonas sp. QDB18. The sequence continues at coordinate 17,980 of NZ_JAPDBQ010000019.1, read as the reverse complement.
CTGAACGACTGGGTGGAGCGTCTTGCTGCCCGGCTGACGCCAGCGATCCCCTTGCAGCTCGAGTGGGCTCCCTGGCGTGACCTGATGGCGGCAGGGGTGGCGCCCTGGCAAAGCTATCCCACGCTGCTGCCAAACGAGCTGCCCGAGTATGCAGGGTATGGCACCATCAGCGCCGAGGCCGCCATCGTCCATGGGCTGAACTTTCGCCCCCTGGAGGAGACGGTTGACGATCTGGTGGTATGGCTTGCCAGCAACCCCCGGGGGCCGCTGCCGGGCATGACCTCTGATGAGGAACAGGCCTTGCGACGACGAGTGGAGGTTTCCTTGTCATCGAATGCGTACTAGCCGGCATCATAAAGAAGAGGGCACCCCGGGGTGCCCTCTTCTCATGTGGGGTGTTCATCCATGACGGGGCTCAGCGCAGCAATGCCCCCGCCTCGGCCAGCAGGGTTCTCAGCACACTGCGATGGCAGCGGGACTCCTGTTCGCAGTAGCACCCCACCGAGAAATGGGTAGTGTGGGAGAGGGCGGCCAGCAGGGCCAGATCGTGCTTCGCGGCCGGGGTGGCCATCTCGGCCTTGTACTGCTTGCAGAAGGCGGTCCACCGGGCCGGGGTGTCGGCAGTCTGACCGAGTTTCATGGTCTCGGCGCTGGGGGCCAGATTGGGGAACCAGACGTCGTACCAATCCTGGCTGGCGAACGCCGCTTTGGGCACGCCGCGAGGGGGGCGACGCACGGTGCCGATGCGAAGCCCCTCATCCTCGAGGCGGGGGCTGCCGAGTCGCACGATGGCGATCGCCATGGCAGGACTTACTTCTCTTCGGCCACTTTCAGCGCCTGACCGTAGCAGATCACCTGCTTCAGGCAGCCGGGCACGTCGCTGAACTCGGCGCACTTGTCGAAGCTGACGCCGTTACCCCCCATGTCCGCCACGCGGCGGCGGGCCAGGGTGCGGGCTTCACCGGCATTGGGCACCGCCTGATTGGCATCGCTCTGGCAGGATTCCCCCTCGACGGTGCCGAGGTAGAGGTAGTTGAGGTCGGCGAGCTCGCTCTGCTCGTAGATCCGCACGCTCCCCGGCTTGAAGTACTCGTCGAAGTTTTCCTTGTCCAGATTGCTGTTGAAGGCGAAGTCGGCGCAACCGGAGGCAATCAGGGGCATCATCAGGATCAGGCGTTTCATATCGGCATCTTGTTGGGTGGCGAGTGGGCCATTATAGGGGGCAGTCGCCGATGGCGACCAGCCCCATTTTTAGCCATATCAATGGATTGTAGCGAGACGACCCCGGATCAGGCGGGGGCCAGTCGCCGGTGCAGGCTGCGGTAGTGATCATCTTCCAGTAGCTCCTGGTGGGGGGCACACAGACGGATGCGACCCTCTTCCATCAGGGCTACCCTGTCCATCCGTTCCAGCCCCAGCAGGCGGTGGGAGATGAGCAGCAGGGTGCGATCCGCCCCCAGGGTCAGCAGCAGATCCATGATCTCCCGTTCGGTCTGGGTATCGAGCCCTTCGGTGGGCTCGTCCAGCAGCCAGAGCGGGGCATCGTGGAGCAGGGCGCGGGCGATGCCGATGCGGCGGCGCTCCCCGCCGGAGAGCGGACGCCCGCCATCCCCGAGCCAGGCATCCAGTCCCTGTTCGGCCTGCTCACCCTCATCGCGCAGCAGAGTCCCGAGCCCCACCTGGGTGAGCACCTCGATGAGCCGTTCGTCGCTGGCTCCGGGGGCGGCCAGGGTGAGGTTGCCACGCAGGGTATCGGCAAACAGGTGGACCCGCTGGCTCACCACGGAGCAGGAGGCGCGCAGCGCCTCTTCGCTGTAATCGGTGAGGGGCTTGCCATCGAGCAGGATCTCCCCCGATAGAGCCGTCCATTCCCGGGTCAGCAACCCCATCAGGGTGGACTTGCCACAGCCGGTCTGCCCCAGCAGCGCCAGCTTCTCCCCGGTATGCAGTTGCAGGGTGCACCCTTGCAGCACGGGAGCATCCTGGCCTGGATAGGTGAAATGCAGGTCGCTTATCTGCACGGCACCCTGGGCAGCGGGGGCTTGCTGTGCGCCCCACTCCGGCGCCTTGGCCTCTTGCAGGATCTCGTTGAGACGGCGGGCGGAGGTGAGGCTGGTGGAGAGGTGCTGGAAGGCACCGGCCAGCGGCAGCAGCGCCTCGAAGCTCGCCAGGGTAGCGAACACCATGAGTGCCGTGATGGGGTCAGGGGCATTGCCACCGACGCCGTGACCGGCCAGCCAGAGCATCAGGGTCAGAGTCCAGCCGCTCAGCAACTGCACCGAGAAGGCGGCCAGGCCGCTGACGCGGGCCATGCGGGCCTGGGCCCGGATCAGGGCCTGCTCCGCCTGCTGCAATCCGGTGAGCGCCTCGGGAGCGGCGGCGAACATCTGCAGTTCGGCCTGGCCGTCCAGATAGTCCACCATGCGGGTGCGCAGGTTGGACTTCTCGGCGATGAGCTGGCGGCCCGGCGCGCGCCCGGCAAAATAGAAGACCAGGGGCAAGGCCAGCATGCCAAAGAGCAGAATGGCTCCCAGCGTCAGCGCCAGGCGACCATCGAAGAAGGAGAGGAAGAAGACCAGCCCGGCGCAGCTCAGCAGCGCCGCCCCAATGGGGGTGATGAGGCGCAGATAGACGTGATCCATGGCATCGATGTCGGCCACCAGACGGTTGAGCAGGTCAGCCTGGCGAAAACCGGCAAGGGAGCCGGGGGAGAGAGGGGAGAGCTTTTGCCAGAACCAGACCCGCAGCCGGGTCAGCACCCGGAAGGTGGCGTCGTGGCTCACGACCCGCTCGCCCCAGCGACTGGCGGTGCGCACGATGGAGAAGAAACGCACGCCCCCCGCAGGGGTCATGTAGTTGAAGGTGTCTCGGGTGGCGACCGCCAGCCCGGCGACGGCGGCGGCGGAGAGGAACCAGCCGGAGAGGGAGAGCAGGCCCATGCCGGCCACCAGGGTGACCAGGGCCAGCAGCAGGCCGATGGAGAGGCTGAGCCAGTGCTGGCGATAAAGGCGCAGGAACGGCAATAGATCAGTCATCGAGAGAGTCTCCGAAACCTTGGGATTGCGACAGGAGGCGGGCGAAGGGGCCCTGGGCCTCGCCGAGTGCGGCAAAACGTCCCTGCTCCACCAGCTTGCCGTGCGCCAGCACCAGGATGTTGTCCATCTGGCTGAGCTGATCGAGGCGGTGGGTGATCATCAGCAGGGTCTGACCTTGTGCGGCCTGTTCGAGGGCGCTCATGACGGCTCGCTCAGAATGGCGATCCAGGCTGGCAGTGGGTTCATCCAGCACCATCATCTGGGTCGTCTTGAGCAGGGTACGGGCAAGGGCGATGCGCTGGGCCTGGCCGACGGAGAGGCCGCCCGCCTGATCCCCGACCCGATAGCCCAGCCCTTTCTCATTGACGAACTCCCAGGCCTGGGCGCGCTTGAGCGCGGATTCCAGCTCGGCGTCGCTGGCGGATGGTCTGGCCAGCAGCAGGTTGTCCCGCAGGGAGCTGTGGAAGAGTTGGGGATTCTGGGAGAGCCAGCCTAGCTGCTGGCGCCACTGGCTGATGTCCAGGGTACGAAGCTCCACTCCGTTGACGCACAGGGAACCGCGATAGGGGGCAAAACCGAGCAGGGCATTGACCAGGGAGCTCTTGCCCGCGCCGCTGATGCCGACTAGGGCGGTGCGCGTGCCGGCTTCCAGCGTGAAATCGAGGGGACCGACCAGCACCTTGCCCTCGGCGCTCAGCACTTCCAGGCTGCGGGCTTCTACCTTGACGGGGCCATCCGCATGGAAGGGGAGCGTCCCGGAGGCGGGTTCGCTCACGTCGGCCTCGAGAAATTCCAGCAGTTGTTCGGCTGCGCCAATGGCCTGTGCCTTGGCGTGATAGTGGGCACCGAGTTCCCGCAGCGGCGCGTAGAACTCGGGGGCGAGGAAGAGCACGAACAGGCCGGTAAAGAGGGTGACCTTGACGCCATAGCTGCCAAAGTTGAGGTGATCGATGTAGGAGAAACCGAAGTAGACGGCCACCAGGGCCACCGCGATGGCGGCGAAGAACTCCAGCACGGCCGTGCTCAGAAAGGCGAGGCGCAGCACCTCCATGGTGCGCTCGCGAAAATCTTCCGATGCATCGCGGATGGCCTCCCCTTCCGCCCGGGTGCGCATGAAAAGCTGCAGGGTGCGCAGCCCCTTGAGGCGATCGAGGAAGTGGCCTGAGAGACGCGCCAGCGACTGGAAGTTGCGGCGGTTGGCATCGGCGGCACCCACCCCTACCAGGATCATGAAGAGGGGAATGAGGGGGGCCGTGCCGAGCAGAATGAGGCCCGCCGCCCAGTTGACCGGGAACACGGAGACCAGGATCACCAGGGGAATAAAGACGGCGATGGCCATCTGGGGCAGATAGCGGGAGAAGAAGTCCTGCATCTCTTCGATCTGCTCGAGCAGCAGGCTGGCCCAGCTACCGGCGGGACGACGCTGGATATAGGCAGGGCCGAGCCTGGCGAGGCGGGTGAGCACCAGCTCGCGGATGGCCTGGCGAACAGCACTGCCCGCCTTGAAACTCGCCACCTCGCGGCCATAGGCCAGGGCCGCCTTGGTCAGGGTCACCAGCAACAGACTGATGAAGAGGGGGGCGGAGTGCTCCGGCGTGGAGCCTTCGATGATGAAACCGTGCAGCAGGGTCGCCAGCAACCAGGCCTGCATCACCATCAGGACGCCCTGACCCAGCCCGAAGGCGATGGAGATGCCGATCCAGCGCCGACCATGGCCCGATTGTTTGCGCAACCAGCCATAGAGATGTTTCTGTCTGTTCTTGTCCATTACCACCCTCCTCAAACGAGTGGCGCAAGACTATCGTCGCCCCCACGGCTTGGCAACCTTGCAGAACCGGGCGGAGGAACATCATTGTGTGAAAAATCGGCTTCATGCTCATTAGTTGGCCGAACAGCTTGATTTATGGCAAAAAATGCGAGGTCGGTGATTGCGCTCGGCGGCAAAATGCATATAGTAGAGGCCACTGACGCGGGTGTAGTTCAATGGTAGAACGGTAGCTTCCCAAGCTGCATACGTGGGTTCGATTCCCATCACCCGCTCCACATTCCAGATAGCGGCACGCGCCGTTGTCCATATCAGCCAGATGGCTGTCTGTCGTGGGGATTCCCCATCACACCAAGCAAGTTTTGATGCCTAGCGGGCATCGTATAATGGCTATTACCTCAGCCTTCCAAGCTGATGATGCGGGTTCGATTCCCGCTGCCCGCTCCAGTCTTCACACAAAAAGCCCACTCCTGCGAGTGGGCTTTTTGTTGTCTGTTTTTTGATGCCGGCGAGAGTGCCAGAGCGGCCAAGCTGAAAGGCGCAGACATGGAAAAGGCGCCACAGGGCGCCTTTTCAACACGGGAGTGGGGAGGATTACTCCTGCTCCAGCTCGCCGCAGAAGCGATAGCCTTCGCCATGGATGGTGGCGATGATCTCCGGGGTGTCGCCCACGCTCTCGAAGTGCTTGCGAATACGGCGGATGGTCACGTCCACGGTGCGGTCGTGGGGCTTGAGTTCGCGGCCCGTCATCTTCTTGAGCAGCTCGGCACGGGTCTGGATCTGGCCCGGGTTCTCGCAGAAGTGCAGCATAGCGCGGAACTCGGAGCGGGGCAGCTTGAACATGTCGCCAGCCGGGCTGACCAGGGCGCGGCTGTTGATGTCCAGGGCCCAGCCATTGAACAGATAACGTTCCACCAGCTTCTTCTCTTCGCCACCGGCGGCCACGTTCATGGTGCGACTCAGCAGGTTGCGGGCACGGATGGTCAGTTCACGGGGATTGAACGGCTTGGTGATGTAGTCATCTGCACCGATCTCCAGCCCCAGGATCTTGTCCACTTCGTTGTCGCGACCAGTCAGGAACATCAGGGCGATGTTGTCGTCTTCACGCAGCTCGCGCGCCAGCAGCAGGCCGTTCTTGCCCGGCAGGTTGATGTCCATGATCACCAGGTTGATGGTGTGGCTGGTCAGGGCCTGGTGCATCTCGTCACCGTTGTTGGCTTCCAGCACGATGTAGCCTTCGGCTTCGAAGATGCTCTTGAGGGTGTTGCGGGTGACCAGCTCGTCTTCGACGATCAGAATATGTGGTGTTTGCATGAGTATTCCCAGATTCTTATCAGTTAATTATCGAAATTTTAACACTCTTTGGCGTTATCCGACCGGTCCTGAAAATTTATTACGTCATCCTGGGTATGAATATCAGGTCGAATCATCGCGAATTTGGTAACTATGTCGGCAAGCATCCCTGTGCCGTACATGGGCTCTCAACAAGTCTGAACAAGAGAAGCCCGGAGAGGTAGTCCATTACAAAAGTTGCTGCATTTTATCAGTTAACAGGCGCATAACAACACTCTTTGCCGTCAGATAGCAACTTTTTAACTCAGCTTTGATATAAGTCAATCCCCGAGTTCGCTGCATCATACTTGGGCTGACCCGCTTTTTCGCCCTTAATAAATGTAATGGGATGTAACATGTGGTTGACATGACTTTGTGGGAAAACTACAGAAAAGTGTGCTTCATCGCCCCCTTTGCGCCTCCCAGCTGCCCAGCCTATGCCATTGTCACGGCCTGGAACCCGGCCAGCCGGTGGGTGGGGCTGCGCCGCAATGCCCGTCGCCAGCGAGCCCTTGTCCGGCAAGTGGGTGAGTGTCCCGTCATGGGAGAGGTCTGGGGGAGCGATGAGGATGAGCGCTGGCAGGAGGCGTCGCTGTTGTTGCCGCTTTCGCTGCCAGAGGCGATCCGGCTGGCCGCCCGATTTGGCCAGAATGCCCTCTATTGGGTGCGTGAAGGAGAGCTCTGGCTGGTGCCCGTGTTGCTGGAAGGGCCGCCCTGTCATCTGGGGGCGCTTGCGTCCCGCTGGCGGCTCAGGCCTTCGGGCTGACATGGCCCCCCGCCATCCGCACAGGGCACCCGGCCGGTGGATTGTCAGCGCCCCGACATGATGAAAGAATGAGCGGACACATTTCACTCCATGGAAGGATGATGATCATGCTGGACCTGCTGCCCGACCTTTGCGATGAACATGGCGATGCCCTTAGGATCGCTGACCCCCTGTTTCAGGACTATGGTGGCAAGGCGCTGTTTTACGGCGAGGCCGTGACCCTCTCCTGCTTTGAAGACAACAGCCTGGTGCGTGATCTGGTCAATCGTCCCGGCCATGGCAAGGTGATGGTGATCGACGGGGGCGGCTCCCTGCGTCGGGCGCTGCTCGGGGATCAGCTGGCCATCAAGGCGGTGGAGCAGGGGTGGGAGGGGATCCTCATCAATGGTGCCGTGCGGGATGTGGGGACGCTGGCGACCCTGGCGCTGGGGGTCAAGGCCCTGGCCCCCTGCCCGGTCAAGACCGAAAAACGGGGCCTGGGCACGCTGGACACCGTGGTCTCTTTTGCCGGTGTGACCATAGCGCCCGGCGACTATGTCTACGCCGACCTCAACGGTGTGCTGGTGAGCGGCGCCAGGCTCCTCTGAACCTCAGAAGTTGAAGCCCACGCCCAGAGTGAGAAAGTGTTCCGTGCTGAAGGCACTGAGTCCGTAATTGGCGGTGATGGCCAGGGAGGGTGTCACCAGCAGGCTGCTGTTGAGCTCAACCAGGGTGCTGGCCTTGCTCACCTCCAGTTGCTTGAGCTGGCTGCCGATGTTGAGTGACGGGGAGAGGCGATAGCGCACCCCAGAGCTGATATTGAACCCGGCCTGCCCGCTTTGGCGGCCGATGGCGGGGCCGGCCTCCATGTAGAGGCTGATGTCATCCTGAAGCGGGTATTGATAGCCGGTATTGATGAGCCAGAGGTCGAAGTTGTCGCCAAGGTGGCTCTGGTTGCCGAGCAGTACGCCGGAATAGCTTTTGACGTAGAGCGGGTTGTCCGATTCGGTCTGGAGAAAACTCCAGTCGGCGGCCTGAGCCGAAAAGACGAGGCTGGATGCCATGGCGATGACGAGAGACTTGACCATTCGTTTCCCCTCCCTGGGTCCGAACAGGACTACAAGCATGGCACATGCCAGCGGGGAGTAAAGGGAACCCCGATCACAATAAAAGAGTTTTGATTGACGCCGCAGTCATGGTACACAGGCCCCTCACTCCGTGTCGTTACGACACGCTCCATCACGAGGTGAACTGATGAACAACAAACTGATCCTGCTGGCCGCTCTGGCCCTGGGAGGCTGCGCCATGACTACGGGTTCCACGCTGGCACAATTGCAGGCATCGACCTGGCAACTGCAAGGGGCGAGCGGTGATACCTTCACCCTGCAGGTCGCCGGTGACAAGGTGGCGGGCAAGGGCGGCTGCAACCGCTACTTTGGCGGCATCACAGAGCAGGGTGACGGCGTGTTGACGCTGGGCGCCATGGGTTCGACGCGCATGATGTGTGCGGGGGATCTGGCCGGCAAGGAGATGAACTACCTGCAGACCCTGGAGAAGGTGGCGAGCTTCCAGATCAGCGGCAAACAGCTGGTGCTCAAGGATGCCGACAAGGCCACCTTGCTGACCTTTGACGCCGTGAAATAAGCCGGGATCTCGTCAAAGGCTGTCGCAGGCGACCCCTGCGCCAGCGTGCAGGAGAATGTGAAAAGGGGCTCCATGGCGTCCCTTTTTGTGCCTGATGCCGGGTCATCCCCCTCGCTGGAAGCGAAACCGCTTCTTGCGCCGGTAGGGATAGACATCCTCGAACATCCCCTCCTTGATGTTGCTCTGCAGCATCTTCCAGTAGTTGGCGTCGAAGAGCTCCTTGTGCAACTGCATCATGATCTCCCGCACCTGGGGTTTTTGCAGCAGGAAGGTGGCGAACTCCTCCGGGAAGATGTCGTTGGGTGCCACCGAATACCAGGGTTCGGCGCTCCACTCGTCCTCCGGGTAGCGGGGCGGCGGGATCTGGCGGAAGTTGCACTCCGTCATATAGCAGATCTCGTCGTAGTCATAGAAGACCACCCGGCCGTGGCGAGTCACCCCGAAGTTCTTGAACAGCATGTCGCCGGGGAAGATGTTGGCCGCCGCGAGCTGGCGGATGGCGTTGCCGTACTCCTCCAGGGCGAGGCGGGTCTGCTGTTCGTCCGCCTGATCCAGATAGAGGTTCAGGGGGATCATCTTGCGCTCGGTGTAGAGGTGTTTGATCACCAGCTTGTCGGCGGTGAGGGTAAGCGCAGAGGGGGCCACCGCCTTGAGCTCGGCCAACAGCTCCGGCGAGATGCGATCGAGGGGAAACTCGAAGTTGGTGAACTCCTGGGTATCTGCCATGCGGCCCACTCTATCGTGCTGTTTTACCAGCCGGTATTTCTCCTTCACTTGCTCGTGGCTCACCTCCTTGGGCGGGGTGAACTCGTCTTTTATCACCTTGAACACCACATCGTAGGAGGGGAGGGTGAACACGCTCATCACCATCCCCTTGATGCCGGGCGCGATGACGAACTGCTCCCGGCTCTGGGCCAGGTGCTGCTGGTAGTGGCGATAGAGCTCGGTCTTGCCGTGCTTCTGGCAGCCGATGGCGTTGTAGATTTCATAGTCCGGCTTGCGGGGCATGATCTGGCGAAGGAAGGCCACAAAGAGCGCCGGTACCGGGGCATAGACCATGAAGTAGGCGCGGGCGAAGCCGAACACGATGGAGGCCAGCTCCGGCTCGAAGATGACGGTGTCCACATAGATGCTCTGACCGGTGCTGAGCAAGGGCAGGATGAAGGGATAGACTTCGCCCTTCACCCGGATGAGCCCCACCAGATAGGCTCCCTTGTTGCGATAGAACACCTCCCTGAGCAGCTCGATGGCGAAGGGCTCCTCGTGCAGGATGGCCGGGCCGCTCTCTGCCAGATGGCGGTGGATGTCCATGATGTCCCGCTGCTTGTCTTCGAAAGGGAGGGTGAAGCTGTAATCCCCGAGCAGCTGGCTCAGGGTCTGGGGCAGGTGGGAGAGATCGGTGCGATAGATACGCAGCAAGGATCCCAGGTCAGGCTTGTCGCCCCGGCTCACGAAGGGGTGAATATAAAGGTTCTCGTCGCGGATGTTGCGATGGCGGAAGATGCGGCGATAGACGGAATTGAAGAAAGACTCCGCCACCTCGAAGTTCTCGCAGCGGGGCAGGAGATCGCTGAAGGCGCCTTTCACCTGCTTGAGCAGGGCCTGGGTCGGCAGCTGCTCCCCCATCATCTGTTTGATCTGCGCCGTGGTGGCGCCGACATGGTGATCATAGAGGCGGATGCGCTCTCGACCGGCGAGCTGCACCCCCAGCCAGTCGCTGTTCTCGAAACGGCTCTTGCTGCCCTGGGTTATCTCGAGAAAGCGGCTGTAAAACGACTCAAAACGTTGCAGGATCGTCTCGGCGACCGCCTGCTCCAATGGCTGCTGCATCTCTCTCTTCCTTGTGATCTGTCGGGCCCATGGCGTCAGTGCCCTGAGGCGGCGGACTCGCGTCCAAGGCCACTATGGCAACATCCAAACATCTGTTCAAGTGGCAATATTTCGGGATAAACGGTAGATTGCGCCCCTGTTTTGCCGACGGTTCGCCGCAGTTCGCGGCGTCGGCCCCATCCTGGAGAGAACCCGATGAAACTCTATTTTGTGCTGGTGTCGCCGGCCCGTGCCGCCAACGTGGGGGCTGCTGCCCGCGCCATGAAGACCATGGGCTTCGATGCCATGCGACTGGTGGGGAGCCGGGTGCACGAAGAGGAGGAGGCGAGCTGGGTTGCCCACGGGGCGCAGGAGATCCTGACGGATGCGCAAGCCTTCGACACCCTGGAAGAGGCCCTGGCGGACATGGATCTGGTGGTCGCCACCACCGCCCGGCAGCGCGGCCGCTACCAGCACTACCTCACCCCGGCGGACATTCGCGACCAGATCAGGGCCAAGCCCTCCCTCGAGAAGGTGGCCATCGTGTTTGGCTGCGAGGAGTCCGGACTCTCCAACGAACAGCTCGCCCAGGTGGATCTCATCAGCTACCTGCCTCTCAAGGTCTCATACCCGTCCCTGAACCTGGGTCAGGCGATCATGCTGTATGCCTATGAGCTGAGTCCGCTGCTCGATGACCAGAAAGTGAGCGACGAGCAGGACGTAGCAGAAAATTTCGAGAGTGCCGGGCAGGTTCGCGTGCTGAAATCAAAAACAGCAGAATTGCTTGGTGAACTCGGAGTTTCGCAGGATGAAAAACTGCATCAATGGGTGATGGACCGAGTGCCCATGCTGCCGCAGCGGGATCTCAATATGCTCCATCTGCTCTGCAAAGACCTTGCCCGCAAGTTTGGCAAGGAGGTTTAGGTTGACAGCCCCTCGCCGGGCGCGGTATTGCTAACAACCAGATTCGTTCAAGAGTGTTCGTCATGCAGCTATTCACCAACATCATCACCACCACCATTATTACCGGTACCACCACAGGTGGCACTGGGGCCGGTTGATGCGCTGACGAACAAGCACAGAAATCAGAAAAAGGCCCGTACCCACCCAGTACGGGCCTTTTTTGTTGGATTGTTTTTAGACCAATTAGCAGATCAATTTGCAGGGAATACAGGGAGATAGCGATGAGAGTGTTGAAATTTGGCGGGTCGTCACTGGCCGACGCAGAGCGTTTCTTGCGGGTTGCCGATATCGCGGTGAATACCCACGGCCAATCCCAGGTGGCCCTGGTGCTGTCGGCACCGGCCAAGGTGACCAATCACCTGGTCGCCCTGGTGGAACAGACCAGTCGCGGCATGGATGCAAGCAGTACCCTGTTCGAGATCAACGGCATCTTCTCCCGCCTGCTGGCCGGCTTGAAGGCCGCCTATCCTGCGCTGGATGACAAGGCGCTGCAGACCCGTCTCACCGCCGAGCTGGATCAGGTCGAGCGGCTGATGCAGGGTATCCGTCTGCTGGGGCTGTGCCCGGACAACGTCCAGGCCCGCATCCTGAGCCGTGGCGAGAACCTCTCCATCGCCTTCATGCACGAGCTCTTGCGGGTGCGCGGCCTCGAGCTGGATCTCATCGTGCCCGAGCAGTTGCTGGTCACCGATGGCGGCTACCTCGAAGCCCATGTGGACATCGAAGCCTCCCGGGTGCGCTTCGCCGCCAAGGGCCTGCGCTCTGACTGTCTCTACCTGATGCCGGGCTTCACCGGTGGCAGCGACAAGGGCGAGACCGTGCTGCTGGGCCGCAACGGCTCCGACTATTCCGCCGCCGTCTTGGCCGCCTGCGTCGATGCCGAGTGCTGCGAGATCTGGACCGACGTGGAGGGCTGCTACAACTGCGACCCTCGCCTGGTACCGGACGCCTACCTGCTCAAAACCCTCTCCTATAAAGAGGCGATGGAGCTCTCCTACTTCGGTGCCAAGGTGCTGCACCCGAAGACCATCGCCCCCGTGGCCCAGTTCCACATTCCCTGCCTCATCAAGAACAGCTTCAACCCCCAGGGTCCGGGTACCCTCATCGGGGTCGATCAGGGGGATGACGATCTGAAGGTGAAGGCCATCTCGGATCTCTCCGGCATGTGCATGTTCAACGTCTCCGGTCCCGGCATGAAGGGCATGGTGGGCATGGCCGGTCGCATCTTCTCCGCCGTCTCCCGCGCCGGGGTCAGCATCGTGCTGATCACCCAGTCGTCCTCCGAGTACAGCGTCAGCTTCTGTATCCACAGCTACGACAGCGACAAGACCCGCAAGGTGCTGGAGCGCGAGTTCGAGCTGGAGTTCAAGAACCAGTTGCTGGACCCGCTCGAGATCATGACCGATCTGGCCATCATCTCCCTCATCGGCGATGGCATGCGTACCTCCAAGGGGATGGCGGCGCGCTTCTTCACCTCCCTGGCCCAGGCCTCCATCAACATCGTCGCCATCGCGCAAGGGTCGAGCGAGCGCTCCATCTCCGCGGTCGTGCGCTCCGGCAAGGTGGCGGAAGCCATCAAGGCGTGCCACCAGAACTTCTTTGGCAGCCAGCAGTTCATCGATCTCTTCGTGGTCGGGGTGGGTGGCGTCGGTGCGGCCCTGGTGGATCAGATTGCCCGCCAGCAGCCGGTACTGGCCGAGCAGGGCACCGGTCTGCGGGTGGTCGGCATCGCCAACAGCCGTCAGATGGCGGTCAACAAGGATGGTCTGGCCCTCGCCAACTGGCGTGAACAGCTGGTGGAAGCACAAGGCAGTTTCAGCCTGGAGGCGGTGAAGAAGCTGGTGGAAGAGAGCCACCTCATCAACCCGGTGATCGTCGATTGCACCTCGAGCGAAGCCGTGGCCGTCCAGTACGCCGATTTCCTGGGGGCCGGTTTCCACGTGGTCACCCCGAACAAGAAGGCCAACACCGGGTCGCTGGATTACTACAAGGCGCTGCGTCGCACCGCCCGTCAGACCCGCCGCAAGTTCCTGTACGAGACCAACGTGGGCGCAGGCCTGCCGGTCATCGAGAACCTGCAAAACCTCATCAAGGCCGGTGACAAGCTGCGTGCCTTCGACGGCATCCTGTCCGGGTCGCTCTCCTTCATCTTCGGCAAGCTGGACGAGGGGATGGCCTTCTCTGAGGCTACCCAGATCGCCCGCGGCAACGGCTTCACCGAGCCGGATCCCCGCGATGACCTGAATGGCATGGACGTGGCTCGCAAGCTCCTGATCCTGGCCCGCGAGGCCGGCATGGCGCTGGAGCTCTCCGATGTGGAGGTGGAGCAGGCACTGCCGCCGGGCTTTGATGTGAGCGGCGACGTGGAAGCCTTCATGGCCCGCCTGCCCGAGGCCGACGGCTGGTTCCGCGACCAGTTCGCGGCGGCCCAGCGTGAAGGCAAGGTGCTGCGCTACGTCGGCTCCATCGAGGGTGGCAAGTGCAAGGTGGCCATCAAGGCGGTGGGTGGTGACGAGCCCCTGTTCAAGGTAAAAGACGGGGAGAACGCGCTCGCCTTCTTCTCCACCTATTACCAGCCCATCCCCCTGGTACTGCGCGGCTATGGCGCAGGGACCGAAGTGACCGCCGCCGGTGTCTTCGCCGACGTGCTGCGCACCCAGAACTGGAAGCAGGAGCTGTAACATGAGTTCAGAGATGAACCCGAATGTAGAAATCGGCGGCAGCGTGGTGGCCTATGCCCCGGCCTCCAGCGCCAACCTGAGCGTGGGCTTTGACGTCCTGGGGGCGGCGCTCGCCCCCGTGGATGGCTCCCTGCTGGGTGACCGCGTCCAGGTCAAATCGGCAGAGGTGCCTTTCGCTCTCTCCTCCGTTGGCCGTTACGCCCACAAGTTGCCGGACGACCCGAAAAAGAACATCCTCCACGACTGCTGGGTCGCCTATGGCGAGGCGCTTGAGAAGCGCGGCCTGGGTCTCAAGCCGCTGGAAATGGTGCTGGAGAAGAACCTGCCGGTGGGCTCGGGCCTGGGATCGAGCGCCTGCAGCGTGGTGGCGGCGCTGGAAGGACTCAACGCCTTCCACGGTGCGCCCCTGAATGAACACGACCTGCTGCTGCTGATGGGGGAGATGGAAGGGAAGATCTCCGGCTCCGTCCATTACGACAACGTGGCGCCCTGTTATCTGGGCGGCATGCAGCTGGTGCTGGAGGAGGGGGGCGTCATCAGCCAGGGCATCCCGGTGTTTGACGAGTGGTACTGGGTGGTCTGCTACCCGGGCACCGTGGTCTCCACCGCCGCCGCCCGCGCCATCCTGCCGGCCCAGTATCGTCGCCAGGACTGCCTCACCTATGGCCGCCGACTTGCCGCCTTCGTGCATGCCAGCTACAGCCGCCAGGAAGGGCTGGCCGCCAGCGTCCTGAAAGACGTGATCGCCGAGCCTTATCGCGCGGCCCTGATTGAAGGCTTCAACGAGGTGCGGGCCCAGGGGGCCCAGAACGGGGCGCTGGCCACCGGCATCTCGGGGTCCGGTCCCACCGTGTTCGTGGTGATGAAGGATCTGGCCCAGGCCGAACGCATGAAAGAGTGGATGGAAGCGCACTTCGTGCGCAATGAAGATGGATTTGCCCGGGTCTGCAAACTGGACATGGCCGGGGCACGGGTAACAGGAAGCGAGCTATGAATCTTTACAACATCAAGGACAAGAGTGAACAGGTGAGCTTCGCGCAGGCGGTGCGTCAGGGTCTGGGCCGCGAGCAGGGGCTGTTCTTCCCAGAGACCCTGGAGCCGCTGGCCGACGTGGATGCCCTGCTGGATCTGCCGCTGGCCGAGCGCTCGGCCCGCATCCTGAGCCACCTGCTGGGTGACGAAGTACCGGCTGCCAAGGTGAGCGAGCTTATCGATGCTGCTTTCACCTTCCCGGCGCCCCTGGTGAAGCTCAAAGATGGCACCTATGCCCTCGAGCTGTTCCACGGCCCGACCCTGGCGTTCAAGGATTTCGGCGGCCGCTTCATGGCCCAGTGTCTGGCTGCGTTCAGAACCAATGACAAGATCACCATTCTCACCGCCACCTCCGGCGACACCGGCGCCGCCGTGGCCCACGCCTTCTACGGCCTGGAGGGGATTGAAGTGGTGATCCTCTACCCCAAGGGCAAGATAAGCCCCTTGCAGGAGGCGCTCTTCTGCACCCTCGGCGGCAACATCCGCACCCTCGCCATCGACGGTGACTTCGATGCCTGCCAGGCGCTGGTCAAAGATGCCTTCGACGATGAAGGGCTCAAGACCGCCATCGGCCTCAACTCCGCCAACTCCATCAACATCAGCCGCCTGCTGGCCCAGGTTTGCTACTACTTCGAAGCCGTGGCCCAGTTGCCGAAAGCCGATCGCGCCAAGGCGGTCATCAGCGTGCCGTCCGGCAACTTTGGCAACCTCACCGCGGGTCTCATCGCCAAGGCGCTGGGGCTGCCGGTGAAGCGCTTTATCGCCGCCACCAACGCCAACGACACCGTGCCGCGCTACCTGAAAACCGGCCAGTGGGAGCCGCACCAGACAGTCGCGACCCTGTCGAACGCCATGGACGTGAGCCGCCCCAACAACTGGCCGCGCGTGGAAGAGCTGTGCCGTCGCAAGGGCTGGGCGCTGGAAACCTTGGGCTCAGGGATGCGCGACGATGCCCAGACCCGGGATGCGTTGCAGCGCCTGCATCAGCTGGATTACCTGTGCGAGCCCCACGGGGCGATTGCCTGGGATCTGCTGAACGAGCAGCTTGGGCAAGACGAGGTCGGTGTGTTCCTCTGCACCGCCCATCCGGCCAAGTTCAAGGAGTCGGTAGACGAGATCCTGAATCTGGATGTACCGCTGCCGGGCCCGCTCGCCAAGCACGCCGCGCTGCCGCTCCTGTCTCACGATCTGCCCGCTGACTTTGGCCGCCTCAAGGCCTTCCTGCTCGGTTAAGCCGTCATGAGACGCTGACGATCCCCCGCTTTTTCGCGAGAGCGGGGGATTTTTTATGTCCGGTATTGATGTCCGGTATTGGGCGGGTAGCCCGCCCAGATCCCCCTGAAACAAGGAGCACGGCATGAGCCCGCATCCCCTGCGCACCCTGATCGAGACCTGTGACGCCGCCATCTCCCGGCGCGACTTCGACGCCCTGATGGCCTTCTACGCCGAAGACGCCGCCCTGGTGGTCAAACCCGGCATGGTAGTGCGCGGCATTCCCGCCATCCGCCGCGCCTTCACTGCCATCTCCGATTACTTTGACGGTCAGCTTGAGGTGACCCAGGGGGCCATGGAGGTGATCGAGGGGGCAGACAATGCCCTGGTGATCATGGAGACCCGGCTGCGCTACCCGGTCGGGGAGGGGTGGATCGACGAGACCCGGCGCGCCACTTATGTGTTTCGCAAAGAGCCCGGCGGGCAGTGGCGCTGCACGGTGGACAACTCCTACGGCACCACGCTGCTGGGGGCGCAGCAGCCCGGCGATCGGCCTGCAACCGACTAGCGCAGTCACACTGGCTCGGTGCAGCCAGAGTGCGTGTATAGCGTGCGTAATCAAGGCTCAGCATCAAGGCCGTGCTGCCAGACCGGTTAGTCAGATTGAGTAGCCAGATTGAGTAGCAAGAGCCAAGCCATCCAGGCCGGGGAACCCGAGCCGCACGCAGGGCACCGCTCTGCCTGGGAGGGGGCATCACAGCGCAGCCCACGGCGCAACTCCCCGTTTTGGTTGTGCCTCACAACCTGCTGGAAGAAAGTGTGCTGACAGTGATTGCTGCGACGTTTTTACGAATCTGGTTTGCACTCTGGTTGTTATGTTCGCCCCTGGCAGCACAACCCTGTCTGTGGGTCATTTCCGGCCCTCCGTGGCCCGTTGACCCGGTCTGCCGTGGCTGCTAATCAGGGTACTGCTTGACACCGTTCATGGACGAGCAGAGCCGCAGATGCCTCGACGGCGCGGCTTATCGACAACAACAACACCACAGTGCAGGGAGCAAACCATCATGTGGCCGTACCGAAAAATAGTGACCCAGTCCCTCAAAACCCCCCTGATGATCGCCAGGATCATGTTTTACCTGGCCCTGTTATTGGTCTTCCCCCTGCCAATGATCATGCTATCGGACTCTCCAGCGGCAGAGATCGGGCGTTTCTCTTACATCCTGGTGACGTTTCCCATCGCCATGGGACTGATGCTGATATCGAGCCTGATGGCTATCCTGATCGCCATGGTGGAGTCGCGCAACCAGCAGCCACCCCAGGGGCGGTGGTAAGAGGGCCCTCGCTTTGCGAGCCATCCAATAAAAAACCATCCCGGGCGGGATGGTTTTTGGACTTCCAAATTGGGACTCCCACCTTTTTGCCAGCAATTCGCCCGGCACTGTGGTCAGCGGCGATGCCATCAGCCACCTTGTTAATCCGATAGATCCCGTTTTACTCCCTTGGCATTTGTTTGGTGTCAGGCATTACAACGTCTGAACACTCGGCCCGCCAAGTAAAAATCGCTTGCTTGCCCGATCTCTAGCGGGTTCTTGGAGGAACTGTGTGTGATGAGAGAGATAGCCAGCTAAGCAATGGCTGGCTCAGAAAGGTGGGTGTCCTAGGGAAGGTGCGAACAAGTCCCTGACATGAGATCATGTTTGTCATCTGGAGCCATGAAAAAGGGTTCATCATGAGTCATCAGCTCACCTTCGCCGACAGTGAA
>NZ_JAPDBQ010000018.1:0-41193 GCF_027705325.1 Aeromonas sp. QDB18 | reverse complement strand
CCATGATCTCGCACCTCAGTAACTGTACGTAAGATCAGTATAGCTCGTGGTGACTGCTAATCATGGGTAATCAGGAAAAATAATGGCCGGGCTGGCAGAGGAATCGCCCCGCTGGCGGCGCTCCGTCAGCGGAAACCATATCAGGCGGGTTGCGGCTCCCGCGGGATGGCAGTGGCCCAGTCACGACACAACGTATCAATCGGGCCAAAATTCGGTCTGATGGCAAAGGGGATTGCCACGCACCACGTGGAAGGTAATGGCGGGATGGCGCGCGCCTTGACGTCACCGTCGGTGATCACCACCTCCCGCCCTGCTCCAGCAGGCGGACGATGTCGACATTCCAGGGCCCGGTCGCCGGGTAGCGCCGATGGATCTCGACGAAGTTGACCCGCCCCGCGCGCCGCTCAGCCACCTGGGGGCCCTGACGAAACCGTTGCTCTGCATGGCCTGCCAGTGGTCTGCCTGTGGTCTGCACCACGGTTTTTGGTTCCATGGTCCTGTTTTCCATCCAGCCCTCCTACAACCGCACCACCAGCCACTCCCCCTTGCCCACCGGCACCAGGGAAGTCAGGAAATCGGGGTCACGCCGCACCTGTGCCATCCACTCCCTCATCTCGTCCTCATGGGAGATGGCATTGTCCACCACCAGCAGGCCACGAGGGGCAAGCAGGCGCTGGATCTCGGGCCACCAGGCCTGGTAGTGGCGGCGCTCGGAGTCGAGGAAGATGAGCTGATAGCCCGCCGTCGGCAGGCAGGGCAACAGGCTGCCGGCCTCCCCCGCCAACTGCTCAATCCAGGGAGTGAGCCCGGCCCGCTCAAAGTTGGTCGCCGCCATGGTCCGTTTGCCCTCGTCCAGCTCGATGGTGGTGACCCGGCCCCCCAGCCGTTTCACTGCCTCGGCCAGCCAGAGGGTGGAGTAACCGTTGGAGGTGCCGATCTCCAGCACAGCCTGCGCCCCCCTCGTCTGCACCAGCACCGCCAGCAGTTCGCCGGTGTCGCGGGTAATGTTGAGCATCTTGCTGCCACGGGATTGTTGCGCGCCGTCATTCTGCTCGCCAAAGCGCTCCAGCTCCCGTTTCAGTTGTTCCAGTGCCATGTCTCCTCCTTGACGGTGTAAACGAGTCGGCCCGGTGCATGGCATGGCTGGACCGCCCCTCATGTTCATCATTTTGCTATCGACCCACTCGGTGGCCCATCCCCTGCGTCATCCGGATAAAGACAACACCCTGGCTCACCATGTCATCACGCTGGTGCACTGCTGCTGGCGGGAAAGCCAATCGTCACCCGGTCTGGCGGTGGCCACCCGCGCCGTCGGGCTGCCGGATACCAAGGGCAAGCCGCAGATCGCCTAGGGGGCCACCCGGGTAAAGTCGATGGCGGGGCAACTGGGCGCCACGCCCTTGGTCAGCGTCAGGGGCTGGGCACGATAGCTGAGCCGGTAGCGGCCCGGTTGGGACAGATCGTAGGCCTGCGCCAGATCCGCATCGGCCTGGCTCTGCTCCCCCGCCCCCAGGTGCAGGAAGTCGCCGTCCCCGGGGGTACCTCGCTTGGCAAGCGGCCCTCGATAGTCCAGCGGTAGCCCATCGCGGGTCAGGTCGATGGCATCGGCAAACCACCCCTCGAAGGGGGTGAACCAGGTCAATACCTCGAGGGGCGTCTCCCCCCGGTTGGTCAGGGTCATCACCAGGGGCAGGGGTTCGTTCACCCCGCTCTCTGCGCTGACCGACAGCTCGCACTGCAAGGGCGCCAGTGCCAGGGTGGTGAGCAAGAGTGTCATCATGGTGCCTCCGTCAAAAAAGGGGCCATCCGGCCCCTGTTTGCAACTCAATTTTCGCTCGGGGTATTCTCGGCGAAATATTCGTGGTTGTCGGCATTGTTCAGGGCCTTCTGGGGATCCGTGCTCGCCAGATTGCGCGCATTGGCCTGACCGTATCCCAGATCGTCGGTGCCCGCCACCACGTTGAAGTGGCTCAGCTCGTGGACAATGGTGCCGGCGCGGGAATCGGTCCCGGTGACCGGCGCAGTCCAGAAGCTCTTGCACAGATAGACCTTGTAGGGCTGGTCCGGATAGACATAGGCAAAGTAGCTCTGCTTGCAACCGCAGTCGAAGGTGAGCGGCTTGTTGTCGATGGCATCCTTGATCTTGCTGAAGTTGGTCTCGGCCTGGTTCCAGCGGGTGGCGTCATAGGCGCCAAACCAGCTGCGGTAGCGCTGCCCATTCGGCTTGTCCACCGCGAGGTAGCTGCTGGAGTTGTTCGCGATGCCACTCGCGGCATCGAGCGCCGCCAGGATGTCGCTCTTCTGGGTGTTGGTGCAACGGCCGCTGAAGCTGACCGAGGCGCTCACCGCCTGGGGCTCGGCCACCGCCGCCTTGGCCAGCACCCGCTCGTCGCTCACCCCGTCCACCCAGAGGGTCACGGCATTGGACTCGCTCGCCTGGGCCTGTTTGGCCTTGGCCGCTTTCCCCTCCTGCGCCACGGTCGGCAGCAGGTAACGGATGCTGTACTGGCCCTGGGCACTCATGTCGTAGAGACCGGAGACCTCCGCCTGCACTGTCAGGCTCTGGCCCGCCTTGAGCAGTTGGTAGTCCTTGTCACTCGGGGCGGCCCGCTTGATCAGGGCCCCTTCGTAATCCACCGGCTGGCCGTCACGCTCCACCTGGAACAGGGGAGCATCCTCGCTGCCAGGCAGTTGCCATTTGAGCAGACGAACCGGCTTCTCCCCGGTGTTGGTCAGGGTCAGGTTGACGCGCACATCGTCTGTGCTGCCCTCCACCAGGGTGAGCCGGGCATCGAGTCCGGCGGCGCAGAGCGGGGACGCCAGCACGCCGGCCAGCAACAGGGCAATTGGAGTCGCTTTCATCATGTTTCCTCATTCATTGAGTGTCGCCTTGTCAGGCGGTCTGCTTCCTTTAAGGCCCTCTTTGGGGCCCATCCACCCTAGAGCAGAAGCACCACCCCACCATCCCTCCATATGGGGGACGCCCCCCATCAGAGGGGGAGCCCCTTGGCTGCGACAAAGATTGCCCGCCCGGCCCCAGCGTGCAGGCAACCCCGTGGGGTGCATTTGCCATAAAAAAACCCGGCGCAAGGCCGGGTGACGGGATGAGAAGGCGGGATCAGGAGGACAACAGCGCCAGGGCAGGCTGCGCGTTGCCCGGCATCAGCCGATAGGCCTTGTGGTGCTTGACCAGGGTGGTTTTCTTGTTGCCCTGGCTCAGCAGCAGGCCCCGGGCAAATGCCGCCTCGGCCAGTACCTGCTCGTCCCCGCGCACATAGAGGGTGAGGGGCTTGACCAGCTCACCCCCCTCGATATGGCCCTGATACTCGCTGGCCGAGATGATCAGGCTGGATTGCCCCTGGCTCAGCAGCCGCTGCCGGGTGTTCAGTTCGCTGTCGGTGAACACCAGCCAGCCCGCCCCCTCCAGCGCCAAAAGCAGATCGGCCAGGCGCGCCCCCAGCTGTACCGGCTCATGCATGGCGCGCTCATACTGGCGCTGCACCCGCTCAAGCAGCCCCTTGAGATCGGCCCCCGCCCCCAGCGTCCGCCCCAGTTGCACCCAGGTCTTGAGATCCTCCATCACCAGCCGGGAGAAGCGTTTCTCCTTGAGAGAATCCGCCATCCAGGTACAGAGAAAGTGGCTCTCCTGGGCGGGGGTGCGTTTGCCCGTCTTCTGGGCGGCGGTGCGCTCCAGCTCCGCCAGGCTCTGGCGGGCCATCTCGAGCAGGGCCTGATTGTAAGCAGGAAGGGTCATCTCGGATCCTCTGAAACGGGGCGGCCAGGGGCCGCGTCATCGACAGCACAAAGGCGCCAGTGGCGCCTTTGGAGAGTAAACGCCCCTCCCCGACCGGGAGGGTGCGACGTTGCCTTATTTCGGCTGACGGGGCTTCTTGGCCGCCGCCAGACGCTTGAGGCGCTGACCTTGCAGTTTCGCCTCGGCCATGGCCTGGGCGGCGGCATTGTCTTCACGCTGCGGGCGCTTGCCGAAGCGGCGGCGCTCCTGCAACTGCTTGATGAGGTCGTCACGGCTGCTCACCTCGTAACCCGGCACCATGATGCGGCGGATCTTCTGGCCGATGAGGGCCTCGATCTCCAGCAGGGTGCGCTCCTCCTCGCGACTGACGAAGGAGATGGCCATGCCGCTCTTGCCAGCGCGACCGGTTCGGCCGATACGGTGCACGTAATCTTCCGCGAGGAACGGCAGATCATAGTTGACCACGTATTCCAGGCTCGGAATGTCCAGGCCGCGGGCGGCCACCTCGGTGGCCACCAGCACCCGCAGCTTGCCTTCGGTGAATTCACGCAAGGCGCGGCGACGGCTCCCCTGGGCCTTGTCACCGTGCACCACGGCAGACTTGATGCCGTCGAGGTTGAGCTCCTCCACCAGTTCATCGCAGCTCTCACGGGTGCTGGCAAACACCAGCACCTGCTGCCAGTTCTGCTTGCCGATAAGCTCGGAGAGCAGCTCGCGCTTGCGCTTCTGTTCCACCTGATAGACGGTGTGGCTCACGGTGTCGGCAGTGGAGTTCTGCTTGTCGACGGCCACCACCTGGGGTTTGTCCAGCATGAGGTTGGCCAGCTTTTTTACCGCCTCGGAGAAGGTGGCGGAGAAGAGCAGGTTCTGGCGGGTCTTGTTGACCGCCTGCAGGATCTGCTGCACATCGGCGCTAAAGCCCATGTCGAGGATGCGATCCGCCTCGTCCAGCACCAGAGTCTCGACCCCGGAGAGGCTCAGGTTGCAGGCGGTGAGGTGCTCGAGCAGACGGCCAGGGGTGGCCACTATGATGTGTGCGCCCGCTTTGAGCTTCTTGGCCTGCACATCCTGTTTGCCGCCACCCACGATGGTGAGGGTAGTGATATCAAGATACTTGGCAAAATCGTTGATATTGCTCGCCACCTGGGCTGCCAGCTCGCGGGTCGGGGTCAGGATCAGCACGCGGGCATTGGAAGGCTGCACCGGCGCCGGGTTGTCTACCAGGCGTTGCAGGATGGGCAACGCAAAGGCGGCGGTCTTGCCGGTACCGGTCTGGGCACTGGCCAGCACATCGCGGCCACGGCGAATGGCCGGGATGGCCTGGCTCTGCACAGGGGTCATCTCCTGATAACCGCAATCTGAGATGGCGCGCAAAATCTCGGGGGCAAAATCGAACGATTCAAATCTCATGTTGGGTTCCTGTGTTCCAGCGGAGCTGTAGTTGGCGTGGGTGGCCTGGGCCGGCGTGTGGCCTGGCATCGGCGAGGCGTGGAGCCAAGGACGGCTGGGTCTGACATCAGATCAGAAGATGAGCCGGAAAATGGCGGGCGCGAAGTGTAACAGATAGGCGACAGGAATGCCGCCTCAAATGGCCTGTATTTTTCCGGGGGCTGCGCTCTCCAGATGCGGCAGCAGGCGCAGCCCGGGCAGTGAGATCAGCGCACCCGCTTGCTCGGACGCTTGAGCAGCCGCATGCCGATGGCCGCCACCGCAATGACGAACAGCCCGAAAGAGGTGACGAGCAGGCACTTGGTCAGCAGCTCCTGATGATGGGCAAAGACCGGGGTCGCCATCACCATCTTGCCGACCATGCTCAATACCAGGGACCAGAGGAAGGCGCTGGCAAAACTCGCCACGGCCACCCGCAGCAGGTGCAGGCGGGAGACTCCCATCAACATGGGGGTCAACACTCTCACGAAGGGGATGAAACGGGACACGAACATGGCCCAGAAGCCGTAACGATCCAGCAGTCGGGAAGCCCTGGGCAGGCTCCCTTCCGGGATCATCCGCTCCACATGGCCCATGAAACGGGTGCCATGCAGTGCCTGCCCCTGCCAGTAGGCGAGCACGCTCCCTATCCCGGCCGCAAGCGGCAGATAGAGCAAGGTCACCTCGGGCCCCAGCACCCCCATGCCCACCAGACCGCCCGCCAGCAGCACCAGGCTGTCACCGGGCAGGGGCAGAAAGACGAAGCTCGATTCAAGGAAGAGGATCACCACCAGACAGGTGACGAGCAGACCGATTGCCTGCATTTGTATAAGCTGATCAAAATCCTGATGCCATATGGCAAGCAGCATGTCCTGCATCTGGTGTGACTCCCATCAACGTAATGCGCATTCGTCATGATGACCCGAAGGCCCCGTCTGGTAATCCATCCCTGCTACCACCCCAATGTTCGTATGGGAGGCCTCTTATACACCCGGGGAACTGAACAATAAATTAATGTCTGTGATTTCTGCCCAGCGGCTCACCCTTCTCGCGGCCCAATGCGCACGCCCAAAACAGGACGGGTCGGCCCTTGCCAGGCTGCCAAGCCAGATGAAAACCGTTACAGTGTGAACATGCCCCAATGGACGGGGTACTCATGGAGCCAGGTATGGCAAGACAGCTCTCTTCTCACACACTTTCCTTGCTGGCGGTGCTTGCCGGCGTCTCTGCCGGTCTTGTGACAAAGGCCCGTGCCAGCGACGAGAGCCTGGTTCAACAGCGCGCCAACGCCGTCGTCTCCCTGATGAGCTACGCCGTGGTGCCGGATATCACCGCCAGCAACCTGAATATCGGCAGCGGCACCAACGACACCTCTGCCCTCACCATCACCCAGCTCGGGGGTGGCGCCACCCTGAGCGAGGATGTTCCCCTCTATCTGGAGGGCACCCTGGGCTACAGCCGCTACGATCCCCAGTTCGTGTTCACCGATGGCAACGAGACCCGCACCATTCCCACCAAATGGAACAGCCTGAGCGCCACCGGCGGCATCGGCTGGGATGTCGGCGTCCACCGGGATCGCTTTGGTGGCAATCTGGTGCTGCGGCCCATCGCCAATGTCACCCTGGGCACGGTGGCCAGCGACCTTCGCATCGGGGCCGCCCTGCTCGAGCACAGGAGCGGCCAGAATCTGGACTTCCTCGACGGCGGCACCCTCAATGTCTATGGCCTCGGCGGCTCATTGATGCTGGACTATGAGCTCTTCTCCGCCGCCCAGGACATCGATGCCGAGCTGCGCTACTCCTACCAGCATCTGCAAAGCTTCACCGGCACCGCCGAGAGCGTCAGCGGTCAGGCCGATGCGGAAAACCTCGGGCTTTACCTGCGCCGCCGCGCCCCCCTGTGGCACTGGACCCTGCTGGACAGGTCCCTTCGCTACGTGCTGGAAGGGGCCAGAACCGAATACCTGGGGCAGCAACGGGGGCTGCTCGGTTTCAACAGCCTCAACTCCCTGGGACTTGGCCTCGAACTCGACAGCAGCAAGTACGACATCTTCATCACCCGCACCCGGCTGGTGGCCCGCTATATGTTCAGCCACAACACCAGCGGCTACTCCATCGGACTGGCGATGAGTTTCTAATCGGATCAAAGGGGTACGCCACTCGGCACAGCTCAGTCAACCCAAAACAAGATTCAATTTGAACCTTCCAGAATGCTATCCTGACCGTCCCAATGCTTCTGGAAACCTCTAATGTTCATCACAACACTATTGGCCTCTGCACTCGGCTCGTTTACTGAAGGGCTCTCTTTTCAACACAAGGACTGGGAACTGGCCTGTGACAACACGCGCACATGCCGAGCGGCAGGTTACAGCGCGGAATTGGGTGGACTTTCGGTTCTGCTCACCCGAGAGGCTGGCGCCAAGGGCACACTGCATGCCGAGCTTGCCATCGCAGAGGTTGATCAGCGGGCTCCGGCGGCCCCCGCTGATGGTTTGATCACACTGCGCATCAATGGCGAGGTGCTCGGCATCGTAAAAGAGCGGACTCCGTTCACCCAGCCCCAAACTGCAGCGCTCGTCCGAGCAATCAAAGGGACTGGCAAGGTGGTATTTGAATGGAGCAAGCACCAAGAACCGTTATCCGGTGCCGGTGCCTATGCCATTTTTCTCAAAATGGATGAGTTCCAAGGCCGTCTCAATACCAGTACAGCCCTGACCAAACAGGGCTCGTTACCCACCACAACTATTCCCCCGGCCTTGGTGGCCCCCGTGATCCATGCAGGTGCCGTTGCCGCAGACAACCTATCTCGCCCACTCACCAAGCCTGAGCTACAGAGCATAAGGGCTTGGCTGAAACAACACGTCAATGAAGATGTCTGCCCCAGCGCATATGAGAATCAGGAAGATGGCCAGATCTATCCCCTGAACCAGGAACGAGCCTTGATCCGGCTACCCTGCTGGCTCGCCGCTTACAACGACGGTTCGGCATTTATTCTGATTGATACGGACCTTGATACCAGCAGTGCAACCCTCATCAGCACTTACGCAAACGGTTATGGAGAGGGCGAACTGAGTGCCTCGCACAAAGGAAGAGGAATAGGAGATTGTTTTTCTTTCGAAAGCTGGGTATGGGACGGCCAAACCTTCGTGCAGAGTGAGAAAAGCACCACTGGTAGCTGTCGCATGATCACTCTGGGGGGAACCTGGGAGCTACCGACCATGACCAGCCAGGTGGTCAAATCACGGCCCATTGGCCGCCCTTGTTGTCTCTGGCTATCAGCGAATGGTCGCCATCTTTCTGACGCAGGCCTGCTCCCTGTCATCCACCCGCTTGGCGAACCAGGCAGTGGTGAGGTTGCGGGTGATCTTCGGACTTTTCAGCTGGATACCGGGCAAGATGGCGCGGGGTTGCCGTGTCCCGGCCTGTTTGTCGGCCAGGGCGAAGACCCTGTGGTAGAGATCGCTTTTGGCAAAGTCGTTGCTGTCCCCCAGCTTCAGGCTCTGGTGAATAGCCTGCTTGCTCATGTTGACGCGGCTGGCGATGCTGTGGACCGCGAGTTCGGTCTTGCCGGGCAAATCCGAGTCGTAGCGGATGAGATCCCCGTCCAGGGCCAGGGGCTTGCCACTCACCCGGCTTACCGCCGCCTGGAAGGCCGCATTGCGGCTCGCGTACCAGCCCGCATTGAAGTCGGCGAAGCGATAGAGGGTATCCGGGTAGTCGGCGGGATAGCCGAAGATGTGTTTCGTGCCAAACCAGATGCCGCCCCGACGAGTGAACACCTCGTGGCGAATGGACTCCTTCACGGGATAGGGGTAGCCACGGGCGTTGGCTTCGGCAAAGGCGACGCTCACCTGCATGGGGCCGCCGGTGCGCACCGGGTTGAGGTTGCCAAAGAGCTGCTTGCCCATGGGGACGCTGCCTATCATGTCTTCGAAGATCTCGCTCATCTCCCGCTCGGTGCGAAGCTTGTCGATGCGCTCGGCATAGCTCTTGCCAGTGGGGGATTGGATGGAGAGGGCCGTGCGCACCATGAACTCGGGGATCAGCAGCTTGCCGGCCCGGGCATTGATCTCCTTCCAGGCAATCTTGTTGAGGTTGGGCACCACGGGGTCCGCCTGATAGGTCGCCTCCTGCTCCGCCACCGCCAGCACGCTGCAGACGTTGTGATCGCTCACCGTCAGTCCCTGGGTGGTGAGCGCCGTCACCACGTCATTGGCCCAGCCTGGCTTGTCCACCACGTTGCGCGGCAGGAAACGCACGATGCGGCTCTTCATGTCGGCCGGTTTTTGCGGCTGCATCGCCTTAGGCGTGGGGCGCCCCGCCGGCGTCGCCGTGCTGGTCGGGGCGGGAGGCTCGCTGGCACAACCCGACAGCAGGGCAAGGGAAAGCAGTGACAGCCAGCGCCAATGGGCATCAAACAAGGAGTGAGAGGAGATCATGAAGGCTTCCTGAAGAGCGGGACCTGCCCCTCATCGCGAATGAGAGGGCTCGAATGCATGGAGGCGGACATTGTAGGGAACAAATCTGACAAGATGAAGGCGGATGAACCTGCTGGCCCGCTGGCTGCGGCATCCCCTGGCGCCATCACGCCAGCTCCACCCGGTTGCGTCCCCGATGCTTGGCCTGATAGAGGGCGAGATCGGTACGCTGGAGCAGGGCATCCACCCCCTCCCCGCTCTGGCTGATGCCCAGGGCAAGGCTCACGGTGAATCTTACCCCGTCACCTGAGACCAGCTCTTCGGTCACGCACCTTATCTGCTCCGCCAGCGTACGGGCCTTGTCGCCAGTCATGCCGGGCAGCCAGATGGCAAACTCCTCTCCCCCAAGGCGTGCCACCACCCCATCCAATGGGCAGAGCTGGCGCAGCAGGGTGCTGAATTCACGCAGCACATTGTCGCCGATGGCGTGGCCATAGCGATCGTTGATCAGCTTGAAGTGATCGAGATCCAGCAGCAGGAGCGGCGTCCCCTCCTCTCCGTGCGCCTCCAGCACGGCGCGAAACGCCCGGCGATTGGAGAGCCCGGTCAGCTCGTCTGACATGGCGAGAGAGGATAGCCGCATCTGGGTGCCATACATCTGCTGCACCATCAGCAGCACACCCCAGGCCGAGGCCAGCATGCCGATCGTGCGCAGGCTGTCTTCCACCGTGGAGAGCCACCAGGGCTGGAAATAGGCCTCATCCATCAGATCGATGACGCCGGAAACGAGCCAGAGGGTCAGCCCGCCGGTGAGGGAGAGATAGGTTTTCAAGGTGATCTGGGCACACTGCACCACCCAGAACATGAACAGCAGGGTCAACACGTTGAGCGCTTCGGCCAGAGCCCCGACGGTATAGAGGTTGTGCTCTGCCAGGAGATCAAAACTGGCCCCATCCAGGATCCCCGTCAGCAGCAGCAGACAGGGCAGGCTCACCAGCGCGAGACGACGGCAGGGAGGAAGCGAGAAGAACCGGGCGGGGTGAACGGATAACCTGAGGGGAGTCTTCATCATGTTTTGGGCTCCAAGCGCGCATGTCTTCTATCCCGAATGGCAGCCGTTGGCTGCCATCGCCAGCGAACCCCGACGGCATTCCTGGTGGCAAATCACTGATATTGTGGGCCGATTTTTCCATAAAAAACAATCCCCTCACCATATGGGTCAGGGGATTGTTGCAACGGGGACTGCGCGATCTGCCGTGACATCGGGGCGGGCGGCCCTTCCCTGTTCGTCCTCACGGCAAGCGGGCAGTGCTGCCTCAGGCGCTCCGGCGCAGGGCCTGATGCTGGGCGGCGCCGTTGATCACCGCCTGCAGGGAGGCGTTGACCACGTCGCGACCGACGGCGACGCCACACATCCGGGTGCCCTCGACGCTCAGCAGCACATAGGCGGCGGCGCGGGATTCGGTGCCGGCGGTGAGCGCATGCTCGGAGTAATCCAGCACATCGATGTGCATGCCGGTCTGACGCTGCCAGCCGTTGACCAGGGCGGTGATGGCACCCTCCCCTTCACCACACAATTGCAGGGTGCCGTGGGGGGTCTGCAACTCCAGGCGCAGGCTCTCCTGACTGTCATGACCGAGCTGGAAGCGCCCGATGCGATAGCCGTGGGCCGGCTCAAGATAGTGCTGCTCGAACAGGGTGCGGATCTGCTCCGGGCTGATTTCGCTGCTGCTCGCCTCAGCCTCGGCCTGCACCCGGCGGCTGAAGTCGATTTGCAGCCAGCGCGGCAGTTGCAGACCGAGGTCACGTTCCAGCAGATAGGTCACCCCTCCCTTGCCGGACTGGCTGTTGATGCGGATCACCGCCTCGTAGCTGCGACCGAGATCGGCAGGATCGATGGGCAGGTAAGCCACGTCCCAGTAGTGATCCGGTTTTTCTGCCGCGAGAGACTTGCGGATGGCATCCTGGTGGCTGCCGGAAAACGCCGTGTAGACCAGCTCGCCGGCATAGGGGTGGCGCGGGTGCAGGGCAATCTGGGTGCAGGCCCCCACGGTGGCGACGATGGCATCCATGTCGGACAGGTCCAGCTCGGGGTCAATCCCCTGGCTGTAGAGGTTCATGGCCATGGTGACGATGTCCATGTTGCCGGTGCGCTCCCCGTTGCCGAGCAGGGTGCCCTCGATGCGATCCGCCCCCGCCAGCACCGCCAGCTCGGCGGCGGCCACCCCGCAGCCTCTGTCGTTGTGGGTGTGGATGGAGATGCTCACCTCGGGTCGCGCCTTGAGGTGTCGGCAGAACCACTCCACCTGATCCGCAAACACGTTGGGGGTGCTCACCTCCACCGTGGCGGGGAGGTTCAGGATCATGGGACGGGCAGCGGCACGCCATTCGTCGATGACGGCGTCACACACCTCGACGGCGAACTCCACCTCGGTGCTGCTGAAGCTCTCCGGAGAATACTGGAAACTCCACTCAGTGCCCGGATTGCGGGCCGCATACTCCCGCACCCAGCGCGCCCCCTGCACGGCGATGGCCTTGACCCCGTCCTTGCCTGAGTTGAACACATAGTTGCGCTGGGTCGGGTTGACCGAGTTGTAGACGTGGACGATGGCCCGCCTCGCCCCCTTGAGCGCCTCGAAGGTGCGGGCGATGAGATCTTCGCGCGCCTGCACCAGCACCTGGATGGTGACATCGTCCGGAATGAGGTTGCGATCGATGAGTTCGCGCACGAAGTCGAAATCGGGCTGGGAGGCCGCCGGGAAGCCCACCTCGATGTGCTTGAAGCCGATGTGCACCATCAGCGCCCACATCTGCAGCTTTTGGGCCACCGTCATCGGCTCGACCAGCGCCTGGTTGCCGTCGCGCAGGTCCACAGCGCACCAGAGCGGCGCCCGCTCCAGCACCCGGTTGGGCCACTGGCGATCCGCCAGACTGATGACGGGGGAGCGGCGGTATTTGCGATGATCGAAGCTCATATTCAGATTCCCTTGACGGATGGGCGAGGCGCCGGACGACCGGGCCGACAGGCGGGTGGGGCAAGGAGGGGAAGCGGGCTGGCGCGGTAACGCCGGCCCTGACGAGTCGCGCGGCGGTAACCCCGCGACCGGTTTTCCTGCGGCCCCCGTCGGTCACCGGGGCCGGCCACGGCAGCCGGATCGGGCTGCGGGCGCTGATCCTCTCGCACGCCACCTTTCGGTGTGTCGGCGCAGACGACCTTGTTTGTATGAGCACCCAGTATAGGGAGGTCGTGGGGGCGAGAGATTGCGAAGATTGCACCCCATCATGCCAATTCAGCAATATTGATGCAGCGAAAGTTCATTCATGGGGTGAGTATCACCACCCATGATGATTTATTCGCCATCTCACCCATCTTCCTTGAAGGCGTTTCCCCGGGAGTGGCAGGGCGCAGGCAATAAAAAACCCCGCCATCGCTGGCGGGGTTTGCGTGCATCGAGCGGGCAGCGTGCTGCCGGTGCTCTTAGCGGTTGTTCACCTTCTCGTGCAGCTCCTGCACCGAGTTCACATTGGCGGTGGCATCGACACTGATGGCCATGCAGGTGGCGAAGGCCGCGTGCAGCGTGGTGGTGTAAGCCACCTTGTGCTGCAGGGCGCCACGGCGCAGCTGCTTGGAGTCCTCGATGGCCTGACGACCCTCGGCGGTGTTGACGATGTAGGTGTACTCGCCATTCTTGATGCGATCCAGAATGTGCGGACGACCCTCGTGCACCTTGTTCACCAGACGCGGGTTGATGCTCGCCTCGCCCAAGGTCACGGCGGTGCCGTGGGTGGCGTCGAGGTCATAACCCAGCTCCAGCAGCTTGGCGGCCAGGTTGACCACCCGTTCCTTGTCGCCGTGGCGAACGGACAAGAGGGCGCGACCTTCACTCGGAACCTGGTGACCGGCCCCCAGCTGCGCCTTGGCATAGGCCTCGGCGAAGCTGCTGCCTACCCCCATGACTTCACCGGTGGAGCGCATTTCCGGCCCCAGCAGCGGATCCACACCCGGGAACTTGGCGAACGGGAGAACCACCTCTTTCACCGAGTAGTAGGGCGGGATGATCTCCTGGGTAAAGCCCTGCTCCTTCAGGCTCTGACCGGCCATGACGCGGGCGGCGATCTTCGCCAGCGGCGCGCCGGTGGCCTTGGAGACGAAGGGCACGGTCCGGGCGGCACGGGGGTTCACCTCGATGAGGTAGATCTCGTTGTCTTTCACCGCGAACTGCACGTTCATCAGGCCGACCACGCCGAGCTCCAGCGCTAATTTCCGCACCTGCTCGCGCATCTCATCCTGGATGGCCTTGGACAGGGTGTAGGGCGGCAGGGAGCAGGCGGAGTCGCCGGAGTGAATACCGGCCTGCTCGATGTGCTCCATGATACCGCCGATGACCACGTCAACGCCGTCGCAGATGGCATCCACGTCCACCTCGGTGGCGTCGTCCAGGAAGCGGTCCAGCAGTACCGGTGACTCGTTGGAGACGCTCACCGCCTCGGCGAAGTAGCGGCGCAGATCCTGCTCGTCATAGACGATCTCCATGGCGCGGCCACCCAGCACGTAGGAGGGGCGCACCACCAGCGGGTAGGTGATGCGCTCGGCGGTCAGCACGGCCTGCTCCAGGGCGGTGACGGTGCCGTTTTCCGGCTGCTTGAGGCCGAGGCGCTCCACGGCAGACTGGAAGCGCTCGCGATCTTCCGCGCGGTCGATGGCATCGGGGCTGGTCCCGATGACCGGCACGCCGTTCGCTTCCAATGCCCGCGCAAGCTTCAGCGGAGTCTGGCCGCCGTACTGGACGATGACGCCCTTGGGCTGCTCGACCCGCACGATTTCCAGCACGTCTTCCAGGGTGACCGGTTCGAAGTAGAGACGGTCGGAGGTGTCGTAGTCGGTGGAGACGGTTTCCGGGTTGCAGTTGACCATGATGGTCTCGTAACCGTCTTCGCGCAGGGCCAGGGCCGCGTGCACGCAGCAGTAGTCGAATTCGATGCCCTGACCGATACGGTTCGGGCCGCCACCGATGACCATGATCTTGTCGCGGTTGGTGGGGTTGGCCTCGCACTCCTCGTCATAGCTGGAGTACATGTAGGCGGTGTTGGTGGCAAACTCGGCCGCGCAGGTATCGACCCGCTTGTAGACCGGGAAGATGTTGTGACGGGCGCGCAGCTTGCGCACTTCCCCTTCGGCCACGCCGAGGATCTTGGCCAGACGCGCGTCGGCGAAGCCCTTGCGTTTGAGGCTGCGCAGGAAGTCGGCATCCAGGCCGGCCATGCCGCGCTCCTTCACCTGCTCTTCCAGCTTGACCAGCTCTTCAATCTGCACCAGGAACCAGGGGTCAATCTTGGTCAGCTTGAACACGCCGTCCATGGAGAGACCGGCACGGAAGGCGTCGGCGATGTAGAAGATGCGCTCGGCACCGGCATCCTGCAGCTCGTGGCGAATGCGGGTCAGGGAGTCGGGGGCATTGAGGTCCACCATGGGGTCGAAGCCGGTCTTGCCGGTCTCGAGGCCGCGCAGCGCCTTGTGCAGGGACTCCTGGAAGTTGCGGCCGATGGCCATCACTTCGCCCACGGACTTCATCTGGGTGGTCAGACGGTCGTTGGCGCCGGCGAACTTCTCGAAGTTGAAGCGCGGTACCTTGGTGACCACGTAGTCGATGGCCGGCTCGAAGGAGGCCGGGGTGCGACCGCCGGTGATGTCGTTCATCAGCTCGTCCAGGGTGTAACCGATAGCGAGCTTGGCGGCGATCTTGGCGATGGGGAAACCGGTCGCCTTGGAAGCCAGCGCAGAGGAGCGCGACACCCGCGGGTTCATCTCGATGATGACCATGCGACCGTCTTTGGGGTTGATGCCGAACTGGACGTTGGAGCCGCCGGTCTCGACACCGATCTCGCGCAGCACCGCCATGGAGGCGTTGCGCATGATCTGGTACTCCTTGTCGGTCAGCGTCTGGGCCGGCGCGACCGTGATGGAGTCACCGGTGTGGATGCCCATGGGGTCGAAGTTCTCGATGGCGCAGACGATGATGCAGTTGTCGTTGCGATCCCGCACCACCTCCATCTCGTACTCTTTCCAGCCGATGAGCGACTCGTCGATGAGCAGCTCCTTGGTCGGCGACAGATCCAGACCGCGCTCGCAGATCTCCACGAACTCTTCCGGGTTGTAGGCGATGCCGCCGCCGGAGCCGCCCATGGTGAAGGAGGGGCGGATGATGCAGGGGAAGCCCACTTCGGCCTGGACCTTCCAGGCCTCTTCCATGTTGTGGGCGATGCCGGCGCGCGGGCACTCCAGGCCGATGCTGCGCATGGCCTTGTCAAAGCGGGAGCGGTCTTCGGCCTTGTCGATGGCGTCGGCGGTGGCGCCGATCATCTCCACACCGAACTCCGCCAGCACGCCGTGCTGCTCCAGCGCCAGGGCGCAGTTGAGGGCAGTCTGGCCACCCATGGTGGGCAGGATGGCGTCCGGGCGCTCTTTCTTGATGATTTCGCGCACCACTTCCCAGGTGATGGGCTCGATGTAGGTGGCGTCGGCCATCTCCGGGTCGGTCATGATGGTGGCCGGGTTGGAGTTCACCAGGATGACGCGATAGCCCTCTTCTTTCAGGGCCTTGCACGCCTGGGCGCCGGAGTAGTCGAATTCGCAGGCCTGACCGATGACGATGGGGCCGGCGCCGAGGATCAGGATGCTCTGTAGGTCGTTACGTTTTGGCATGGCTTCTCTTTTCCTCTTAAGCGCGATACTGCTTGATCAATTCAATAAAGTGGTCGAACAGACCGGCACAGTCGTGCGGGCCCGGGCTCGCCTCCGGGTGCCCCTGGAAGCTGAAGGCCGGGCGGTCGGTGCGATGGATGCCTTGCAGGGAGCCATCGAACAGGGAGACGTGAGTCGCGCGCAGGCAGTCCGGCAGGCTGTTCTCGTCCACCGCGAAGCCGTGGTTCTGGGCGGTGATCATCACTGTGTTGTCGTCCAGGCTCTTCACCGGGTGGTTGGCACCGTGGTGGCCGAACTTCATCTTGACGGTCTTGGCGCCGGAGGCCAGACCCAGCAACTGGTGGCCCAGGCAGATGCCGAACACCGGGGTGTTGGTGGCCAGGAAGGCCTTGATGGCGTCGATGGCGTAGTCGCACGGCTCGGGGTCACCGGGGCCGTTGGAGAGGAAGATGCCATCCGGGTTCATCGCCAGCACCTCGGCGGCCGGGGTCTTGGCCGGCACTACGGTCAGGCGACAGCCGCGGTCCACCAGCATGCGCAGTATGTTGCGCTTGACGCCGAAATCGTAGGCCACCACGTGGTACTTGAAGTCGCCCTCTGCCGGGGTGACGTGCCCCTTGCCGAGCTGCCAGCTACCTTCTGTCCAGCTGTAGGATTCGCTCACGGTCACTTCTTTCGCGAGATCCATCCCCTTGAGGCCGGGGAAGGCGCGGGCCTGTTCGAGGGCATGGGCTTCATCGAGCTGCTTGCCGGCCAGGATGCAGCCGGCCTGGGCGCCTTTCTCGCGCAGGATGCGGGTCAGCTTGCGGGTATCGATGTCGGCGATGCCAACGATGTTGTGAGACTTGAGGTAATCGGAGAGGGATTGCTGATTGCGGAAGTTGGAGGCCAGTATCGGAAGGTCCCGGATGATGAGGCCCTGAGCATGGACCTGACTGGACTCTTCATCTTCGCTGTTGGTGCCGGTGTTGCCTATATGGGGGTAAGTGAGAGTAACGATCTGACGGGAATAAGAGGGATCTGTGAGGATTTCCTGATAGCCCGTCATCGACGTATTGAAAACCACTTCACCAACGGAACATCCCTCGGCGCCTATCGACACGCCTTTGAACACAGTTCCATCTTCCAGCACTAGCAATGCAGTGTGATTCAAGACAACCTCCAGTTATTTAGCTTTAAATTCAGCAATTTACCTGGGTGTTGCGGGTCCGGACGCTGTTTGAAACAGGGTTCAAACCCGGCAGATTTCTGGCAAATTGGGCGCATTCTACTTAAAAACGATCTCATTTCAACGTCTTTTCTCGTTTGAAATGCATCTAAATTCAATAAACAAGCAACATTACCCATTATCTATGCACTCACTCGCTTTGCAACCCCCTCTTCAAAAAGAAAAGCCAAACACAGACCACAAAGCGACACCCGATGCCGTGCAACGTACAAAAAACCAGATTTACCACTTAGTAAACAGCAAGATAGAAAATCAAAAAATAAACAACACAACAGCAAAAACACCATTTGAAGCCAGAAAAGTGAACGCAAAGAATAGAAAACGTTTTTCTTTGATTGCATTTTTAGTCTATTTCACATCAGGGCGAAATGCCCCCCGCAGGGGAATATTGAGACCCAAACCCGTTACCCCTTGATGACATTTTTGTCGCAAGAGGGTGGCAGGCTTGTAAGAATGGCAGGATTTAGCGAGGTTCACTCAAAAAGTGATGATTAAGGCTTATTTCTACAAAAAAGTGACAAAAAACCCCGGCGGACCGGGGTTTGGCAACCAGTACGGGAGTCTGCACTCCCCCTGAAGACGGTTTATTTCAGACCGAGCACATCCTGCATGTCATAGAGACCGGCCCCTTGCTGGCCGAGCCACTTGCCCGCCCGCACTGCACCGTTGGCGAAGGTCAAACGGCTGGAAGCCTTGTGGCTGATCTCGACCCGCTCGCCGATGTCGGCGAACATGACGGTGTGCTCCCCCACCAGATCGCCGGCGCGGATGGTGGCAAAGCCGATGGTGTTGCGATCCCGCTCACCGGTGATCCCCTCACGGCCATAGACGGCGCACTCTTTCAGATCCCGGCCCAGGGTTTTCGCCACCACTTCCCCCATGGAGAGCGCGGTGCCGGACGGTGCATCCACCTTGTGTCTGTGGTGCCCCTCGATGATCTCGATGTCGGTGTACTCCCCCATCACCCTGGCCGCCTGCTCCAACAGCTTGAACACCAGGTTGACCCCGACCGAGTAGTTGGAGGCGAAGACGATGCCGATCTGCTTGCCCGCCTCGTGCAGGGCCGCCTTGCCCGCGTCGTCGAAACCTGTGGTGCCGATAACCATCTGCTTGCCATGCGCCAGTGCAAAGGCGAGGTTCGCCAGAGTCACCTCGGGGCGGGTGAAGTCGATGATGAGATCGAACTCGTCCTTCACCTTCTCCAGACTGTCGCTGATGATGACGCCAAGGCGCCCCAGGCCGTTGAGTTCACCCGCATCCAGACCCATCACGGCAGAGCCCGGTCGTTCCAGCGCCGCTCCCACCACCACGCCCTCGGCGTTGGCGATAGCCTCCAGCAGCACCTTGCCCATACGACCATTACAGCCCATCACGGCCACACGGATCGGATTGTCCATCTCCACCCTCTCATCTCTTTATTATGGAAAGAGACCGTTTTACCAGCCCGCGTCCCCTTTGAAAAGCCCGATCTGGCCCGCCAAACCACCCCGACGTTTAAACGATAAATTCATTAAAAACAGAATAAATAACGGAATAACCAGACAAGTCAGAATCTCGAAGCAAAAAGCCCTATCCATCTGGACGGCTATCTTGACCCGGGCGGGCCGACTCACTACTGTTGGCCCCCCATGGTGGCAGGATGCCCGCCCTGTGCCCGCCCTGGAGGCGCCACAGGCAACGACAGGAGGTCATTGTTCAAGTTTCGAGGAACACATGATCCAGACCCAACCCCGTGCCAGAGCCCTGCTGCCCCTTCTGGTCTTTCTTGCCCTCTTCATCGGTACCGGTACCTGGCTGACCCTGCAGGGGGTCGAGTTCGCCTTCTACCAGCTCCCCGCCCCCGTTGCCGCCCTGCCCGCCGTCATGCTGGCCCTGCTGATGGGACGCGAGGGGTTCAACAAGAACCTCGAGACCTTCTTCAAGGGAGTGGGCGAGAGCAACATCATGGCCATGTGCCTCATCTATTTGCTGGCGGGCGCCTTCGCCACCGTGGCCAAGGCCACCGGCGGGGTGGATGCCACGGTCGCCCTCGGCCTCTCCCTCATTCCGGGCTGGTGCCTGCTGCCGGGGCTCTTCCTCATCTCTGCCTTCATTGCCACCGCCATGGGTACCTCCATGGGCACCATCGGCGCCGTGGCACCGGTGGCGCTCGGCGTCGCCCATGCCGCCGGCATCGATCCGATGCTGATGGCGGGGACCATCCTCTCCGGCGCCATGTTCGGGGACAACCTCTCCATCATCTCCGACACCACCATCGCCGCCACCCGCAGCCAGGGCTGCGAGATGAAGGACAAGTTTCGCGAGAACATCAAGATTGCCGCCCCCGCCGCCGTGCTGGTGATCCTGCTCTATCTGGTGCTGGGCTCCACCGGTGAAGCGCCGGCCCCCACCGCCGAGGCGGACTTGCTCAAGGTCGCCCCCTATCTGCTGATCCTGGTGCTGGCCCTCTCTGGCATGAACGTCTTCATGGTACTGGGGCTCGGCATCCTGGCGGCCGGTGGCGTGGGGCTGCTTGGCAGCTACTCCCTCGGCCAGTTCAGCAAGGACATCTATCAGGGCTTTACCAGCATGCAGGAGATCTTCCTGCTCTCCATGCTCATCGGCGGTCTGGGTGCCCTGATGGAACGCCAGGGGGGGCTCGCATGGATAAGTGAGCGCATCGCCGCCCTGATTGCCCGCTTCACCCGCCACCACGATGGCGAGCAGAACGAAAAGGCGGCCGAGCTCGGCATCGCCGGCGTGGTGAGCCTCACCAACCTGTGCACCGCCAACAACACCGTGGCCATCATAGTCGCGAGCAAGGTGGCCAGGGATCTGGCGGACCATCACGGGGTCACCCCGCGCCGCGCCGCCTCCATGCTGGACATCTTCTCCTGCGTGGTACAGGGGCTGATTCCCTGGGGCGCCCAGGCGCTGCTGCTGGGTTCCATCTTCGCCCTCTCGCCGATCCTGGTCGTGAGCATGAGCTTCTACCCCATGGCGCTGGCCCTGGCCGCCATCGTGGCCGTTTTCCTCAAGCACCAGATGGGCGCAGTGGCTCCCGCCCCCCACCGTTCCTGACGCCCGACCTCAGGGGCCGCCCGGCTGGCGGCCCCGCCATCGGCTTTTCATCCCGTCGGCCCCTTGCTAAGGTAGCGCCAGCCCACCTTTGCCCAGGAGTCCCCATGCCGGATCCCCAACCCGAACGCCAGAACCTGCGCCAGCTCATTCGCCAGCGCAGAAAAAGCCTGAGTCAGGCCGAGCAGCAGGCGGCGGCCCAGCAGTTGGTCGAACGCTTCCAGGAACACCCCGGCATCCTCGCGGCCAGGCGCATCGCCCTCTATCTGGCCAACGACGGGGAGCTCGATCCCCTGCCCGCCATCCACTGGCTGTGGGCCCGGCAAAAGGAGGTCTACCTGCCGGTGCTGCACCCCTTCACCCCGGGTCACCTGCTCTTCTTGCGCTACACCGCCACCACCCCCATGACCCGCAACCGCTACGGCATCGCCGAGCCCGAGCTCGACGTGCAGCAGGTGCTGCCCCACAGCATGCTGGACATCATCTGCACCCCGCTGGTGGCCTTCGATGAGGCTGGCAACCGCCTCGGCATGGGGGGCGGCTACTACGATCGCACCCTCGCCTGCTGGCACGAGCACCAGCTCGGCCCAAGACCTCTGGGGCTCGCCCACGACTGCCAGCAGGTGGATGCCGTCCCCCGGGAGCAGTGGGACGTGCCGCTCCCCCAGATCATCACCCCCAGCCGCAGCTGGCACTTTGCCTGATGAGACGGGGGCGCCCCCTTCGGTTCAATAAACAGGCAAACGATTTACATCTTGGGGATTTTTGCGCCGGAACGTGAGCACCATGGTCGCTCTGGGGGGGATGCTTGGATATAATGCGCCCGCTTTTTCCATAAGGATCCATCATGACTCAAGATGAAATGAAGAAGGCGGCCGGTTGGGCTGCGCTCAAATACGTGGTACCCGGCACCATCGTCGGGGTGGGCACCGGCTCTACCGTCAATCACTTCATCGACGCACTGGCGACCATGAAAGACCAGATCAAGGGCGCGGTGTCGAGCTCCATCGCCTCCACCGAGCGCCTCAAGGGTCTCGGCATCCCGGTGTTTGACCTCAACGACATCGATGCCCTCTCCGTCTACGTGGATGGTGCCGACGAGATCAACGCCAGCCGCGACATGATCAAGGGGGGCGGCGCCGCCCTGACCCGCGAGAAGATCGTCGCCGCCGTGGCCGACCAGTTCATCTGCATCATCGACAACACCAAGACCGTCGACGTGCTGGGCACCTTCCCCCTGCCGGTGGAAGTGATCCCCATGGCCCGCGAATACGTGGCCCGCGAGATCCGCGCCCTTGGCGGCAACCCGGTGTGGCGTGAAGGGGTGGTGACCGACAACGGCAACATCATCCTGGACGTCAAGGGCATGGCCATCACCGATGCCAAGGCTCTGGAAACCCGCCTCAACAGCATCGTGGGCGTGGTCACCAACGGCCTGTTCGCCCACCGTGGCGCCGACGTTGTGCTGATCGGCACCCCCGAGGGTGTGATCACCAACTAAGGCCTGCTCCCCGGACCTCCCCCTCCGGGCAAGCCCCCGCCCGGGTCAGTCAACCTGACTGCCCCAAATGGACAACGGCGCCTCATGGCGCCGTTTCTGGTTATCCCTCAATGGCTTGTAGCAGCACATCTGCAACAATCGTTGATAACTTCAAAGAATTTGACTTTCGTCACAAATATTCCCTCTCCCAAACGTTTTTGCTACTTTACGGTTTTCTTCACACTGCAAGCCTGAACGCATTTTTCAAAACAATAGAGGGAACGTCATGACAGTCAAGTTTTCGCTGGACAAGGATAAGATCAAGGTACTGCTGCTGGAGGGAGTCCATCCCAACACGGTGGAGACCTTTCGGGCAGCCGGCTACACCAATGTGGAATATCTGAAGACGTCCCTGTCGGAAGAGGAGTTGATCGAGCGCATTCGTGACGTGCATTTCGTGGGCCTGCGTTCACGCACCCAGATCACCGAGAAGGTGCTGGATGCCGCCACCAAGCTGGTGGCCATCGGCTGCTTCTGCATCGGCACCAACCAGGTCTCCCTCGACGCCGCCCACGTGCGCGGCATCCCCGTCTTCAACGCCCCCTTCTCCAACACCCGCTCCGTGGCCGAACTGGTACTGGGGGAGATCCTGCTGCTGCTGCGCGGCATTCCCGAGAAGAACGCCAAGTGCCATCGCGGCGTTTGGGAGAAGCTGGCCAACCGCAGCGTCGAAGCCCGCGGCAAGAAGCTCGGCATCATCGGCTACGGCCACATCGGCACCCAGCTTGGCATCATCGCCGAGATGATCGGCATGAAGGTCTATTACTACGACATCGAGAACAAGCTCTCCCTTGGCAACGCCATCCAGGTGCCGAACCTGGTGGAACTGCTCAACATGTCTGACGTCATCAGCCTGCACGTACCGGAAACCGCCTCCACCAAGGATCTCATCGGTGCAGAGCAACTTCGCATGATGAAACCGGGCGCCATCTTCATCAACGCCTCCCGCGGCACCGTGGTGGACATCGACGCCCTGGCCGACGTCATCAAGAGCGGCCACCTCTCCGGCGCCGCCATCGACGTCTTCCCGGTGGAGCCCAAGTCCAACAACGAGGAGTTCCTCACCCCGCTGCGCGGCCTGGACAACGTGATCCTGACCCCCCACATCGGCGGCTCCACCCAGGAAGCCCAGGAAAACATCGGTCTGGAAGTGGCCAACAAGCTGGTCAAATACTCCGACAACGGCTCCACCCTCTCCGCGGTCAACTTCCCGGAGGTCTCCCTGCCCGGCCACAAGGGCTCCAGCCGCCTGCTGCATATTCACCGCAACCAGCCCGGCGTGATGAACCAGATCAACCAGATCTTCGCCGACGAGGGGATCAACATCGCCGGTCAGTACCTGCAGACCAGCAGCGAGATCGGTTACGTGGTCATCGACGTCGAAACCGAGCACAGCGAGAAGGCCCTGGCCCGTCTCAAAGAGATCAATGGCACCATCCGTGCCCGGATCCTGCACTGATAAGCCCTTATCTGCGCAGCAAAAAGCCCGTCGTGACGACGCAATGCTGTTCACTTAAGAGAATTTGAGTTCCAGTCCACGTAGTATCAGGGCTAAAAAATGAGGGAGGCATGATGCCTCCCTCTTTCTATTGCAAGCCACGCTGGATAAAGGCTGAAGGAACATCGACTGGAAACAGCCTTGCTCCCCCAACTCAAGTCGCATTTATGAATAATTAGTCAAAAATGTGCTTATCTGAACAGCATTGCGTCGTGACGACGGGCTTTTTTATGTCAGGAGAAAGGTTGCTCTCGTAACCTACCACCAGCCCAGCAGGTTGCGGCCCACCAGGGCGCCCCACACCAGGGCATTGAGGGCCAGAGCGATGAAGACGGCGGCGGAGCCCAGATCCTTGGCGCGGCCCGAGAGTTCGTGATGCTCGGAGCCGATGCGATCCACCACCGCCTCCACGGCGGAGTTGAGTACCTCGACGATCACCACCAGCCAGCTGATGCAGACGAGCAGCAGGATCTCGTTGAGGGAGTCACCTATCCAGAATGCCAGCGGCATCAGCAGCAGGATGAGCAGCAGCTCCTGACGGAAGGCGGCCTCGTTGACCCAGGCCGATTTGAGACCTTTCATGCTGTAACCGGTTGCGTTGATGATGCGGGTGATCCCGGTCGCGCCTGGCTTTGCCACGATAACTACCTCATTTGAAATGGCTTTTGGGTTCACATCCTATCAGAGCCGCCCAAGGTTTCCATCGGGTGACTTTTGCTTTATTTTATTCCCTTGCATTTTGGCATCCCGCCCACCTTATCCACTCGAGAATTGAGTCGTATGTCCATTCACACCGATGAATTGCGCACCCGTCGCCTGGAGGCCCTGATCACCCCCAGCGAGCTGGCGCACGCCTTCCCGTTAACCGACACCATCGCCCAGAACCTGCTGGATGCCCGCCGCCAAGTGGAAGCCATTCTGTCCGGTGAAGATCAGCGCCTGCTGGTCATCGTCGGCCCCTGCTCCATCCACGATCCCGCCGCCGCCCACGAATACGCTCTGCGTCTGAACACCCTGCGTGAAGAGTACAAAAAGAGCCTGTGCATCGTGATGCGCACCTACTTCGAAAAGCCGCGCACCATCGTCGGCTGGAAGGGGCTCATCAATGATCCGCGCCTGGACGGCAGTTTCGACGTCAATGAAGGGCTGAAACTGGCCCGCAAGCTGCTGGTGGACATCAACGAGACCGGCATGCCCACCGCCACCGAGTTCCTCGACATGGTGACCGGCCAGTACATCAGCGATCTCATCACCTGGGGCGCCATCGGGGCGCGCACCACCGAGTCCCAGGTTCACCGGGAGATGGCCTCCGCCCTCTCCTGCCCGGTGGGGTTCAAGAACGGCACCGACGGCAACACCCGCATCGCCATCGATGCGGTGCGCGCCGCCCGTCACAGCCACATTTTCTACTCCCCGGACAAGGACGGCAAGATGACCATCTACCGCACCGCCGGCAACCCCTACGGCCACGTGATCCTGCGCGGCGGCCACCGTCCCAACTACGACACCGCCAGCATCGACGAGGCGTGCGAGGCTCTGGCCCAGGTGGGCCTGCCGGAGCGTCTGGTGGTGGACTTCAGCCACGGCAACAGCATGAAGGATCACCGCCGCCAACTGCTGGTGGCCCAGGATATCTGCGATCAACTGCGCCGTGGCCGCACCGGCATCGCCGGCATCATGGCCGAGAGCTTCCTAGTGGAAGGGCGTCAGGACGTGGAGAACGGCTGTGCCGCCACCTTCGGCCAGAGCATCACCGATGCCTGTCTGTCGTGGAGTGACACCGAAACCCTGCTGGCCATGCTGGCAGAAGCCGCCCAGGTGCGGCTGGACAAGCAGAAAGCCTGAGCAACCACTCAACGCTCTCTCTACCAAAAGAGCCAGGCATCACGGATGCCTAGCTCTTTTCATGTCCACGGTGATTCAATCGCCCCCTTGGCTTCACTCAGCCTCTGCAGGTTTTCAATGCTGTATCCGTAGTCGACAGAGCGGCTCCCTTCTCCCACTTGTTTCAAAAGAATGGGAGAAGGGCTGGGGATGAGGGGGGAGCCCGCCTCACAGGCTCGGCATAAACCAGATGCGGCCGGCCGCCTCGATGCGATCGGTGCGGATCTGGAACACCCGCTCCAGCAGCGCCTCGTCGATGATCCCGACGTCCCCTTCCCCCACCACGCGGCCCTGTTGCAGGCAGAGCACGCGATCCGCCCAGTCGATGGCCAGATTGATGTCGTGGATGGCCACCACCACCAGCAATCCCTGCGCGGCCAGTTGCTTGAGCAGCCGCAGCAGCGCCATCTGGTGATGCAGATCCAGCCCCGCCAGGGGTTCATCCAGCAGCAGCACCCGCCCGGTCGGATTGAGGCTTGGCCACAGTTGCAGCAGGGTGCGGGCGATCAGCACCCGCTGCTGCTCCCCCCCGGACAATCGGCTGAAGTCCCGTGCAAGCAGGGGCGCCAGTTCCAGGGCGTCGCACACATCCGCCACCGCCTGCGCCTGGGCATCGGGGGCCCCCTCCTCCAGCCCCAGGCTCAGCACC
Source organism: Aeromonas sp. QDB18 (assembly GCF_027705325.1). NCBI lineage: Bacteria > Pseudomonadati > Pseudomonadota > Gammaproteobacteria > Aeromonadales > Aeromonadaceae > Aeromonas > Aeromonas sp. QDB18. Next base: position 15,035 of record NZ_JAPDBQ010000018.1, on the reverse strand, counting down.
TGGAACACCGGGATGTGGAACAGCTGGGGCTGGCGCTGGGGCAGCATGGCGCGCCGCGTTGCAAGCTCGGGCCAGCTCAGGGTCGTGATGGCCTCTCCTCCCAGCAAGACGGCGCCATCGGCGGGCAGCAGGCCCGCCAGGGCCCCGAGCAGGGAGGACTTGCCACTGCCATTGGGGCCGAGCAGGGCCACCAGCTGACCACCGGGCCAGGCGAGATCCAGGGGGGCGAGGCGATGGGGGATGGCCAGGGCACGGGCCTCCAGCCGCCAGGGGGCGGGATCAGCGGGACACATCGGCATCTTGCCTCAGCAGCAGATAGATAAAGAGCGGGGCGCCCACCGAGGCGGTGATGACCCCGATGGGCAGTTCACCGGCGTGCAGCGCCGAGCGGGCCACCAGATCGGCCCCGAGCAGCAGGGCGCCGCCCCCCAGCGCCGAGGCGGGCAGCAGAAAGCGCTGATCGCTGCCACCGCACAGGCGCAGCAGGTGAGGCACTACCAGGCCGACGAAGCCGATGACGCCGCACAGGGAGACCGCCACCCCGGTCAGCAGGCAGACCGCCAGCACCAGGCGTACCCGCATGCTGTCCACGTTCAACCCCATAAGGCGGGCCTGGGTCTCCCCAAGCAGCAGTTGTTGCAGTGCCCGCCCCTGCCAGCAGAGCCAGCCGAGGGTGAGGGGCAGCACCAGCCACCACCAGGCGAGCTGCTGGCTGCCGTAGGCGAGGCTGCCCATCATCCAGAACATGAATTCCCGCAAGGCGCCGTCGTCGGCGAAATACATCAGCCAGGTCATGGCCGCATTGGTGAGGATGCCGATGGCGACTCCGAACAGCAGCAGCCGCCCATGGCCGAGCCGTGCCCGGCGTGCGAGACGGATGAGCAGCATGGTCACCACCAGGGCGCCGCCAAAGGCCGCCAGCGACAGCCCCCAGCCCGGCAGATAGAGCCCGAGCCCCTTGGCCACCGCCATCGCCACCATGGCGGCCAACCCCGCGCCGCTCGAGACGCCGAGCAGGCCGGGTTCCGCCACCGGGTTGTGCAGCATCACCTGGAGCACGGCACCGCCGCAGGCAAGGGAGGCCCCCGCCAGCAGAGCCAGCAGGGCGCGCGGCAGGCGCAGCTCCAGCAGGATGCGCAGCTCCAGATCCCCCAGCGGCTGCCAAGGCAGCAGTACGAACTCCCCGAGGGCGAGGGAGAGCAGGAACAGGGCCAGGGTCAGCAGCGACAGCAGGAGCAGCCAGCGGCGCTGCCAGCGCTGCTGGCGACGGATGAGAGCGAGATACACGGGATCCCCAAGAAGCGAGGCCCGCCGGGGGGCAGGCAGGAAAGCTGCATGATAACAGCGCGTTACCACCCAAGGTCAAGGCTGGTAGGGCTTGGCCAGCGCCGCTATCTCGCCGCTCTCCACCATGGCTAGCAACGCCTGCGCCAGCTTGGGGCCCAGCTCATGGTGGGGTGAGTGCTTGCTCATCCCGAGGTAGAGCACCACCGGGTTGGGGGGCTGGAAGGGCGCCTTGACGAGGCCGGCGTCGTTGCGCTGGCTCAGGGCGTAATCCACCTGGCAGTCGGTCCCTATCATCAGGGGCAGGTGGCCCCGCTCCACCATGCGCTGCAACTGGTCTTCGGTGGGGACCCCGTGCTTGTCGAGCTGGGTGTCGCCATCGAAGGGGGGAAGTAGGCGGAGTTGAGCACATAGCCTATCTCGCGGCCTCGCAGATCCTCGTAGCGCCTGAGACCGGCCACGGCGGCGGGCTTGCCATAGAAGGCAGGCCGGCACTGGTAATAGGACGGCTGCAGGTAGTCGATGAAGGCGGCCCGCTCCTCGGTGTGAGCCAGCCCTATCATCAGATCCACCTGACCGGTCTGCATCTGTTTGAGTGCCCGTCCCCAGGGCACCCGTTTGAGGGTGAGCACAATGCCGCTGCGTGCCTGCAACTGGCGCAGAATGTCGATATCCAGCCCCTGGAAGTCGTCGTTCTCTGCCAGCATGCGAAACGGCGGCCAGACATCGGTGGCCACCGTCAGGGTCGGCGCACCTTGCGCCCAGCAGGCAAACAACAGACAAAGCGCACCCCAGCTTGTCTTGCCCATCCAGCTTTCGCCTTCTTTTGTTACATCCTTGTGAGCTAAAAATACCCTCAAGCACCACTTATGAAAACCCATGGAGTCGAGATAAAATGCATTGATTTAAAAGGAGAACCTAATGAACCCCATCATGACCAGTATCGGCCTGCTCATCTGCAGCAACGTCTTCATGACGTTTGCCTGGTACGCCCATCTCAAGAGCATGAATCACAAACCCTGGATCATCGCCGCCCTGGTGAGCTGGGGGATAGCCCTGTTCGAATACCTGTTGCAGGTGCCCGCCAACCGCATCGGCCACACCGTGCTCTCCGTCGGCCAGCTCAAGATCCTGCAGGAGGTGATCACCCTCACCGTGTTCGTTCCCTTCTCCATCTTCTATCTGAAAGAAGACCTGAAGTGGGACTACCTCTGGGCGGGTCTGTGCATCCTGGGCGCGGTCTTTTTTGTGTTCCGCGAAAAACTGACCGGCGCCTGAGGCTGTACACTCAAGCCATTCATCATCCCCCAGCCCTTTGAGCGACGAGGCCCCTCATGGAATTGAGAGACATGCTGCAGATCTTGGCCAAACAGGACGGTTCCGATCTCTATCTCTCCACCGGCGCCCCCCCCTGCGCCAAGTTCAACGGCGCCTTGCGCCCCCTCACCCAAGAGCCCCTGGGGCCGGGCGAGGTGGCCCGCATCGCCTACGACATCATGGATCTCGAGCAGAAACAGCAGTTCGAGAAAGAGCTGGAGATGAACCTCGCCATCTCCCTGCCCCAGATAGGCCGTTTTCGGGTCAACATCTTCAAGCAGCGCAATGAAGTTTCCCTGGTGGCGCGCAACATCAAGACCGAGATCCCCCGCTTCGAGGATCTCAAACTCCCTCCGGTGCTCCTCGACACCATCATGGAGAAGCGGGGTCTGGTGCTCTTCGTCGGCGGCACGGGGTCCGGCAAATCCACATCGCTCGCGGCCCTCATCGATCATCGCAACCGCAACAGCGGCGGCCACATCATCACCATCGAGGATCCGGTGGAGTTCGTCCATCGCCACCAGAAGAGCATCATCAACCAGCGGGAGGTGGGGGTGGATACCCGCAGCTTCCATGCGGCCCTGAAGAACACCCTGCGCCAGGCGCCGGACGTCATCCTCATCGGTGAAATCCGCGATCGGGAGACCATGGAGCATGCCCTCGCCTTCTCGGAGACCGGGCATCTGGCCATCTCCACCCTGCACGCCAACAACGCCAACCAGGCGCTGGATCGCATCATCAACTTCTTCCCGGAAGAGCGCAGACCCCAGCTGCTCAACGACCTTGGCAACAACCTCAAGGCCTTTGTCTCCCAGCGGCTGGTGAAGACCACGGACGGCGGGCGCCGGGCGGCGGTGGAGGTGATGCTCGGAACCCACACGGTGCGCGATCTCATCAAGCGCGGCGAGTTTGGCGGCCTCAAGGAGATCATGGAAAAATCCAGGGCCCTTGGCATGGTGACCTTCGACAGTACCCTGTTCGATCTGGTGGTCGAGGGGGTGATCGACGAGGAGGAGGCAGTGAAGAACGCGGACTCCCAGAACAACCTGCGCCTCAAGATCAAACTCTGGCGGGAGAAGGGCCAGATTGGCAACAGCGCGGCGGCGAGCGGCTGGAGCCTGGAGCCCACCAAGGACGAGGGTGACCTCTTCTAAGACCGGGCCCGGCGGCCACGAAAAAGGGAACCCTCGGGTTCCCTTTTGCATATGAGCAGGCGTCAGCCCTTCTGGACCAGCCCTATCTGGCCGGGCTCGCACCACTCGAACGTCACCTCTTCGTGCTTGCCGCAGCAGGAGCCGCCACACAGGCGGCTCTCCCGCTTGGCGACGCGCCCCTTGCGCATCCAGACTCCGAGCATGGCCTCTACCGCATCCTCGGAGGTGTGGAAGTGGCGGGCCAGCGCCCGCCGGCTCACCTTCTTGTGCAGGGCCAGATAGTCCCCCAGTTCACGCAGGATCACAGGATACCCCCCTCTCGGCGCACTCGCCCCTGACCATGAGCCCCTTCACAGGGTCACCACCTTGCGGGCGACGATGTCGCCGTGACGACGCCCCAGCCACCAGAGCAGCACCAGGGAGAGCAGATAGCTCAGGCTCCAGACCAGGCTCTGCGCCGGGTGGGCATCGAAGGTCGCCAGTTGATAGAAGAGGGTGGCGCACAGGAAGGCGACGTAGTTGCACCAGGCGGCGGTGAACAGGGCCCACTGGCGACCGGTCTCTCGTACCAGGGCCCCCATGGCGGCAGCGCAGGGCATGTAGAGCAGCACGAACAGCAGGTAAGCAAAGGCCCCGGCCACGCCGTCGAAGTGGGTCTGCATATTGCCGTAGGTGGAGGTATCCACCTCCTGGGCCTCGGCTGCCGCCTGCTTGTCCTCCAGATCCCCTACCTTGAGCCCCATGGGATCGGCGGGGTCGATGTCCGCCAGGTTGGCGGGAATGGTGGCCAGCGCCGCTTTCAGGCTGCCCAGCAGGGAGTATTCACTCTCCTCCTCATCACCGGCGCCGCCAGCGTAGAGGCTGTTGAGGGTAGCGACCACCGCCTCCTTGGCAAAGATGCCGGTGAGGATGCCCACCGTGGCCTGCCAGTTGTCGTCCCGCACGCCTATGGGATGCAGCACCGGGGTCATGGACTGGCTCAGCTTGCTCAGCACCGAGTTCTCCTGATCCTGGTTGCCGAAGCTGCCGTCGGTGCCGAGGGAGTTGAGCACGCTCAGCACCGCCACCATCAGGACGATGGTCTTGCCCGCGCCGAAGATGAAGCCCTTGAGTTTCTGCCAGGTGCGCAGCCCCACGTCCACCGGACGGGGCCACTCGTAATCGGGCATCTCCATCACCATGGAGTCGCTCTTGCCCGGCAGCAGGGTGCTGCGCAGGAAGAGGCCGGTGAGCACCGCCACCAGGATGCCGAACAGATAGAGACCGAACACCAGGTTCTGCCCCGACTCGGGGAAGAAGGCCACCGCGAACAGGGCGTAGACCGGCAGACGGGCACCGCAGGACATGAAGGGCGCCATGGCCGAGGTCATCAGCCGCTCGCGCTCCGACCCCAGGGTCCGGGTTGCCATCACCGCGGGCACGGTGCAGCCAAAGCCCATCAGCATGGGGACGAAGGCCTTGCCGGGCAGGCCGAGGCGACGCATCAGGGCATCCACCACGAAGGCGGCACGGGCCAGATAGCCGGAGCTCTCCAGCACCGCGAGGAAGAGAAAGAGACAGCCCACCACGGGGATGAAGGTCGCCACCGTCTGCAAACCGGCACCCACGCCGTCCGCGAGCACGGCTCCCAGCCAGTCGGGGGCATTCATCAGCCCCAGCAGGTGGTGCACCCCGTCCACGAAGAGGGCCCCCCCGAGGATGTCGAAGAAATCGATGAAGGCGCTACCCACCTTGATGGCGAACATGAACATCAGGTACATCACCAGCAGGAAGAAGGGGATGCCCACCCAGCGGTTGAGCAGCACCCTGTCCAGCCGTTCGCTCTGGGCGACGGTGAGCTTGTCCTGATGGCGGCACGCCTGCTGGCACCAGTGGTGGATATGGCCGTAGCGCAAATCAGCGAGTTGCAGGTCGATGTCCTGGACGTGGTGGGCGCGGCTCACCACGTTGTCGGCCGCCGCCTGCTGCCCCGCCGCCAGGGTCTCCTGCATGGCGATGTCTTCCTCCAGCAGGCGCAGGGCGCGGCCACGGCGATGCAGATGATGGGGGGCGAGCAGGGTCTCCAGCTCGGCGATGTCCCCCTCGAGGGGCTGACCGTAGTCGAGCACCAGGGCGGGCTGGGACTGACCGATAAACTGGTGGATCCCCTCTTTGAAAGCCGCCACCTGCTGGCGATTGTGGGCCGAGAGCGACACCACGGGGCACCCCAGCGCCTTGGCGAGCAAGGCCTCGTCGATGGTGATGCGCCGCTTTTGCAGCAGATCCATCTTGTTGAGCACCACCACCATGGGCAGCCCCAGCTCCCGCAGTTGCAGGGTGAGGTAGAGGGAGCGCTCCAGGTTGGCGGCATCGATGACGTTGAGCAGCAGATCCGGCTGCTGGCGCTGGACGAAGCGACTGGCGATCTGCTCGTCCAGGCTCGCCTCCTGGTTGGCCAGGGCATAGATGCCGGGCAGGTCCACCAGGGTGTATTCCTGCCCGCGGGCAGCAAAGGCCCCCATCTTCTTGTCGACGGTGACCCCGCTCCAGTTCCCCACCTGCTGGCGGGAGCCGGTCAGGGCGTTGAACAGGGAGGTCTTGCCGCTATTGGGATTGCCCACTGTGACCAGGTTGTAGCTCATACCGGCTCCACCTCGATTTGCTGGGCCAGACTCCGCTGCATGGAGAGGCAGATGCCCTGGCACTGGATCTGGAGCGGGTCCCCCAGGGGGGCGGCCCGCAGATAGAGGATCTCGGTCTGGGGCAGCAGCCCCATCACCATCAGCTTGCGCCGCAAGGCGCGGCCAAGGTGGTTCATGTGCGTGATGCGAGCGCTCTGTCCCGGCGACAGCTCTGTGAGTACCATGACGGGCTCCTGAAGTTAAACAAGAATAATTCGCTTTTAATGGGGGGATTATAAGCTGTGCCCTCAACATTTATTTGCGTAAAATCAAACTCCGCTTAGCTAACCGACAAAGTATTGCCATGAGTCACGACAACAACAGCCGCCTGGTCTACAGCACGGACGGCGGCATGATCAAGGAATCCGCCCCTGCCCAGCACGCCTCCCCCTTCCCCGCCGACGGGGTCGTGCGCATCCGCCGCGAGACCAAGGGACGCAAGGGGGCCGGGGTCATCAGCATCCACGGCGTTCCCGCCGACCAGCAGAAGGCCCTCGCCACCCTGCTCAAGAAGAAGTGCGGTACCGGCGGCGGTCTCAAGGAGGGGATCATCGAGATCCAGGGGGACAAACGGGACCTTATCAAGGCCGAACTGGAGAAGGCCGGCTTTCAGGTCAAGCTGGTGGGGGGATAATTCCCCATCCCGCGCCTTGCCTCACCGGGGGTTTTTCCCTAGAATGCCCGCTCCCATCGAGGGGGAGTAGTCTCGCCACGGACCCGTTTCGTGCGCGATCCTGATCAACATACTTGGTGCCAACTCACCATGGTCAGGGTGATCCGGGCAATGCCGGATTTGACAAGACCTTTGACGGGCCAGTGCCAAAACCGGGGACGGATGGTGCAGGCTTGTCTCTGGTTTATAACAATTCCGTCCCCCGGTCATTTTTATGGAAGCCTTGTTAACCTCAACCATCAGCGTTGCCATCGCCGAGATCGGCGACAAGACACAGCTGCTGGCCCTGTTGCTCATCTGTCGTTTTCGCAAACCCTGGCCCATCATCGCCGGCATGCTGGCTGCCACCCTGCTCAACCACGCAGGGGCCGCCTGGATAGGGGAATTCATCAGTCGCTGGATGGATCCCAAGGTGATGACCTGGCTGGTCGCTGGCGCCTTCATCGCCATGGCCGCCTGGATCCTGGTGCCGGACAAGATGGACGATGAAGAGAGTTCCCTGGACAAGTACGGCCCCTTCATGGCCACCTTCGTGCTCTTCTTCATCGCCGAGATCGGTGACAAGACCCAGATAGCCACCGTGCTGCTGGCAGCCAAGTACGACTCCCTGATCCAGGTGATCACCGGTACCACCCTCGGCATGATGCTGGCCAACGTGCCCGTGGTGCTGCTCGGCAAGCTCGGGGCCGACAAGCTCCCCCTCAAGGGGATCCGCATTGCCTGCGCCATCCTCTTTGCGGGGCTTGGCATCTCCACCCTGATCTTCGCCTGACCTCCATAGAAGCCGGCGGGGGATCAGCGTGAGCACTGATCGCCACCGCCGCCCCGGACGTCCTTCAGGCCCCCTCCTCACGGCGGGGGCCTTTTTAGTGCAAAGACATGGCCCCGTGCCGCGACCTGTGTCGCAGCGCCAACGGCGCCCCTGCCCCGAGACGCGGCGCCGTGCCATAATGCCTTATCTTTGGTTCATCGCGGCTTTCCGGGGAAGGCCGCCTTGATTTTCAGAAAAAAGTATTCTGAGTCCCTAAATCCATATGCCATGCGCTTTATCACTTTGATCTTGTTGTTCACCCCTTCCAGGGAAGGTGCGAACAAGTCCCTGATATGAGATCATGTTTGTCATCTGGAGCCATGAAAAAGGGTTCATCATGAGTCATCAGCTCACCTTCGCCGACAGTGAATTCAGCAGTAAGCGCCGTCAGACTAGGGAAAGTGCGAACAAGTATCCCACGAACAAAAAATGAAAATTTTAGTCATTTAATATCAATGGGTTACCAGTAAATGCTCTTGTGCCATATGACTTATTCGCACCTTCCTTAGTTTATGAGTTAGGGGTAACCTTGGCTACACACACGATTGGGGCAGGCGGCACCCATTAGAAAACATCTGCACACATTATTGGCAGAGTCTTTATAGACAAACCGACCCGTGCCCTAATCACAGGGAAACAAAAACCGCAGCCCCAGGGCTGCGGTTTTTTTATTGGGTCAAGCTGTTGGCATCAACAAGGCCACCGGCCTTAGGCACGGCGCCAGCTGGTCTTGCCAGCGCTGTCTTCCAGCACGATGCCCATCTCGGTGAGACGGTTACGGGCGGCATCCGCCGCGGCCCAGTTCTTGTCGGCGCGGGCCTGATTGCGCTCGGCGATCAGGCGCTCGATCTCGGCGACCTCTTCGTCCGCCTCAATACCCTTCAAGAAAGCGTCCGGATCCTGTTGCAGGATGCCGAGCACGGCGCCCAGTTCGCGCAGGCGGGCACCGAGGCCAGCGGCGACAGCCATGTCTTCGGCTTTCTGGCGGTTGATCTCGCGCACCAGGTCGAACAGGGCGGAGTAGGCTTCCGGGGTGTTGAAGTCGTCGTCCATCGCTTCTTTGAAGCGAGCCACCTGCTCGTCACCACCGGCGGCGGCAGCCGCCGGCAGATCGCGCAGGGCGGTGTACATCCGCTCCAGGGCGGCGCGGGCTTGCTTCAAGTTGTCTTCCGAGTAGTTGAGCTGGCTGCGGTAGTGACCGGACATCAGGAAGTAACGGACGGTTTCGGCGTCGTAGTGGGCCAGCACATCACGGATGGTGAAGAAATTGCCAAGGGACTTGGACATCTTCTCTTTATCCACCATCACCATGCCGCTGTGCATCCAGGTGTTGACGTAGTCGCCGCCGTGGGCGCAGCAGGACTGGGCAATCTCGTTCTCGTGGTGGGGGAACTGCAGATCGGAGCCGCCGCCGTGGATGTCGAAGTGGTTGCCAAGGTGCTTGGAGTTCATGGCGGAGCACTCGATGTGCCAGCCAGGACGGCCCGGGCCCCAGGGGCTGTCCCAGGTCGGCTCGCCGGGCTTGGACATCTTCCACAGCACGAAGTCGAGCGGATTGCGCTTGGCATCCACCACGTCGACCCGGGCGCCGGCCTGCAGCTGCTCCAGATCCTGGCCCGAGAGCTTGCCGTAGTCGGCGTAGGACTCGACGATGAACATCACATCGCCGTTGTCCGCCACGTAGGCGTGCCCTTTTTCCAGCAGGGTTTCAACCAGGGCGATGATCTCGCCGATGTGCTGGGTGGCGCGGGGTTCGATGTCAGGACGCACCATGCCGAGGGCGTCGAAATCCTGGTGCATGTCGCCGATGAGGCGCTCGGTGAGATCGTCACAGGTCACGTGCGTTTCGGCGGCACGCTTGATGATCTTGTCGTCCACGTCGGTGACGTTGCGCACATAGGTGAGGTCGTACCCTGCATAACGCAGGTAGCGAGCGACGACGTCGAAGGCGACGAAGGTACGGCCATGGCCGATATGACAGTGATCATAGATAGTGACGCCACACACATACATGCCCACCTTGCCCGGGTGGATAGGTTTGAATTCTTCTTTTTGACGAGTGAGTGTGTTGTATATCTTCAGCATCTTATGACCACTGCCTGTGAGTAAAATGGCCTGCCATTCTAACCGCATCCGGTATAGAAAACGAGGCAGAAAAAGCCCCCTCTCCCCCCTGCCATCTATGCCGCAGGGCCTTGATGGGCTAGAATTGCCACCACTTTATGCCATACACCTGCGGGCACCTTGCTGCCCGCGTCAAAATGAAAGGACAACTCATGGTTACTCTGCACACCAACCACGGCGACATCACCCTGACCCTGAACGCGGAAAAAGCCCCGGAGACCGTGGCCAACTTCCTGCAATACTGCCGTGACGGTCACTACGACAACACCATCTTCCACCGCGTCATCGACGGCTTCATGATCCAGGGCGGCGGCTATGCCCCGGGCTTTGAAGAGAAAGAGACCCGCGCTCCCATCAAGAACGAGGCGGCCAACGGTCTGTCCAACAAGGTCGGCACCATCGCCATGGCCCGCACCATGGAGCCGCACTCCGCCAGCGCCCAGTTCTTCATCAACGTGAACAACAACGACTTCCTGGACTTCAAGTCCGCCACCACCCAGGGCTTCGGCTACTGCGTGTTCGGTGAAGTGACCGCCGGCATGGACGTGGTCAACAAGATCAAGGGTGTGAAGACCGGCAACTACGGCCGCATGCACCAGGACGTTCCGACCGAAGACGTCGTCATCACCAAGGTGACCCTTGCCGAGTAATCCCTGCCGGCCAGGCTCTGACACAACTGCGGCCCCGGCCGCAGTTTTTCCATCTGCAGCCCCCAACTGGCGCCGCCTCGACTATCTGGCCCAGGGCAACGAACGTCAGCGCTCGGCCCACGCCCTGCTGAGCGGCGGCCTGTGGGATGAGCTTGGCCCCCTGTGCAACGATCTGGCCCTGGTGAGCACGATCGCCATCGGGCTGGATAGGCCCGGCAGCGATCTCGACATCCTCTGCCAGCATCCGGACCCGGCCTTCCTTGCCGCGACACTGGCCGCACAAGGCTGGCAGGTGCGAAGCAAGGGCGAACAGGTCTGGATCGCCGAGCAGCAACGCCACGGGCCAGATGGCCAGTGCTGGCCAGTCGAGCTCTACCTCACCTCTGATCCCCTCGAGACATGTCATGGCTGGCGCCACCTCAGCCTGATGGCCGCCCTGCTTGAGCACTTTGGCGCCCCCTTCCACCGGGAAGTGCTGCGCCTGCGTGTTGATGAAGGGCTCAAGGGGGAAGCGGCCATGTGCCGCCTGCTGGGCCTGTCCGGCGACCCTTACGAGGCGTTGCTGACCCTGGAGGGCGTCAACCTTGCGGGGCTCTGCTGCCCTTCCCTCCCCCACCCGTTCGACGAGCAAGGTCACAGGCCTTGTCCGCACCCAGGCGGGACTCTCTTACCATGATGCCCAGGAACTCATGAGCACCCTCTTTATCAGTGACATTCACCTCAGCCAAGGCAGGCCCGACATGACGGCGGCCCTGGTGCGCTTTCTGGCCGAAGACGCGCCCGGTGCCGACGCCCTCTATGTGCTGGGGGATCTGTTCGAATTCTGGATTGGGGACGACGACCCCAACCCGCTCCACCGCGAGGTGGCCGATGCCTTTCTCGCCCTGAGCCAGCAGGGGGTGCCCCTCTATTTCATTCACGGCAACCGCGACTTCCTCTTGGGGCGCCAGTTTGCCAAACGGGCCGGCATGACCATGCTTGGCGACCCCTGTGTCATCGAGCTGTACGGCGAGCGGGTGCTGCTGAGCCACGGGGATCTGCTCTGCACCCGGGACGAGGGCTACCAGAAGTTTCGCCGCATCACCCAACAGAAATGGCTGCGCTGGATCTTCCTGCGCCTGCCGCTCTCGCGCCGCCAGGCCATCGCCCACAAAATGCGCGGCCAGAGCCAGATGGAGAATGCCCACAAGAGCCAGATCATCATGGACGTGACTCCGGAGGCGGTGGACGACATGCTGCGCCAGCACAGCTGCCGCCTGATGATCCACGGTCACACCCACAGGCCCGCCATCCACGACTTCACTCTGGATGGGCGTGCGGCGCGGCGCATCGTGCTGGGAGACTGGTTCAAGCAGGGGTCGGTGCTGGTGTGCTCCCCCGCCGGGCAGCGCCTCGACACCCGCGCGCTCGGCTGAGGCCCTCTGCCTGCCATGGTCAGGAGCGAGTCTCATATGACCGTTTCTGACTCACGTCGTGCTGCGGCGGGATACAAGCTGGATCCCTGCATATACTCTGGTTCTCTGCACATAACGAGGAGATGACCATGGGATTTCTTACTTGGGTGGTACTGGGGCTGATCGTCGGCATCCTGGCTAAATGGATCATGCCGGGCAAGGATGGCGGCGGTTTCTTCATGACGGTGATCCTGGGGGTGGTCGGTGCCATGGTGGGGGGCTATGTCAGCACCCTGCTTGGGATGGGAACGGTCACCGGCTTCAACCTGCCTAGCATCATCATCGCCACCGTTGGCGCCCTGATCGTGCTGTTTGTCTACAACAAGCTGCGCAGTTGAGGCGCAGCCCCCCCATCGATGCGAGGGCGCCAATGGCGCCCTCGCTGTTTTCAGCCCCGCTGGCGCCAGCTTGTCTCGACTACCCGATCTCATCCACTCGTTTCGTCCGTTCGATGCCGCGCTTGCATCATTTCTAGTTGAGACGTCTAATAAGCCCCATGCAAGCCAATGACCCCCTGCCTCGCCGCCCTCGCGGCCGCCCTGCCCAGCACGGGCACACCTATGCCGATACCCGGGAGCTGTTGATCCGCCGGGGCATGGAGCTGCTGACCGAACAAGGCATCGCCGCCACCTCCATCGAGCGGGTGTTGCAGTCGACCGGGATCCCCAAGGGCTCCTTCTATCACTACTTCGCCACCAAGCACGACTTCACTCTGGCGGTCATGGATGCCTATCACCACTACTTCTGCCGCAAGCTGACGCGCTATCTGGAGGATGAGAGCCTGCCCCCCCTGGCCCGTCTTGTTGCCTTCGTCGACAGCGCCTGCCGGGGCATGACCCGGTTTGCGTTCCAGCGGGGCTGTCTCGTGGGTAACCTGGGTCAGGAGGTGGTGCAACTGTCCCCCGAGCTGCGCCTGCGCCTCGAGCAGATCCTCCTCGACTGGGAGGCGCTGCTTGCCCGCTGCCTGAGGGACGCGGTGACGGCGTGGGAGCTGCCCCCTGATTGTGACTGCCCTGCCCTCGCCCATCAGTTCTGGATCGGCTGGGAAGGGGCCGTACTGCGCGCACGCCTGGTGGGCGATACCGAGCCAATGCTCTCTTTTCTCAATTTTTTCATGAAGTTAGCAAAGTGATTTTTTTACGAAGATTAATAGTCAGTCAGTCCAATTAATGGGAGTAGACAAGATGTTCAACGGTATTCTGATCGAGAAAGACGAGGCGGGTTATCGCGCCAGCTACCAGAGCCTCTCCGAGGAGATGTTGCCTGCCGGGGATGTGACCGTGGCGGTACAGTGGTCTTCCCTCAACTACAAGGATGGCCTGGCCCTCACCGGCGCCTCCCCCGTGGTACGCCGCTTCCCTCTGATCCCCGGCATCGACTTTGCCGGTACCGTGCTGGAGAGCCAGCATCCCGACTGGCACCCCGGCGACAAGGTGGTGCTCAACGGATGGGGCGTGGGCGAGACCCACAGTGGCGGGCTGGCTGAGCGGGCACGGGTCCGGGGCGACTGGCTGGTCGCCCTGCCTGAGCGCTTCCAGCCCCGGGACGCCATGGCCATCGGCACCGCAGGGTACACCGCCATGCTCTGCGTGATGGCGTTGGAGAAGCACGGCATCACCCCCGGTGACGGTGACATTCTGGTGACGGGCGCCAACGGCGGCGTGGGCAGCGTGGCGATCACCCTCCTGGCCAAGCTGGGCTATCGGGTCGTGGCCGCCACCGGGCGGCTGCACGAGGCCGACTATCTGACGTCCCTCGGCGCCGCCGAGGTGATCGATCGCGCCGAACTGGCCGCGCCGGGACGCCCGCTGGGCAAGGAACGCTGGGTCGGCGTCATCGACACCGTCGGCAGCCACACCCTGGCCAATGCCTGCGCCACTACCCGCTACGGCGGCGCCGTGGCCGCCTGCGGTCTCGCGGGAGGGATGGACTTCCCCTCCACCGTCATGCCCTTCATCCTGCGCGGCGTCACCCTCTATGGCATCGACAGCGTGATGGCACCGCGCCCGCAGCGCCAGCAGGCCTGGGCCCGGCTGGCCGAGGATCTCGACCTGACTCGCCTCCATCTCCTCACCCGGGAAGTGCCCCTCTCCCAGGTCGTGACCCTGGGGGATGCCTTCCTGGCAGGCCAGGTGCGCGGTCGGATCCTGGTCAATGTCCAGGGGTGATGACTGACGCGATATGAGCCGGCTCGCCTGACCAGGTCAGGCGAGCCTCTCCAGGGCATTTCGCAGCCATACGGAACGTCACCCCTCCTTCCCATCGTCCATGACAATGGACAACAGATGCGTTCAAACCGTCATTCCGCACCTGATTTTGCTATTTTCAGTGCTTGACGGCGATCGGCCGTTCTGATCTATTACTCTCTTTTGCAGGTAGATCATCATGGCCGCACCCGCTATCTCGATCCGTAACCTCGATCACCTTGGTTTGGTCGCCGCACTCTGCCAGGAACTGGGCATTGCCCGCATGATCGATGCCTTGCTCCCCAAAACCCCGCCTTTCAAGGTCTCACATGGTGAAGCCTTGGTCGCCATGATAGTGAACGGCCTCGGCTTTCACAGCAGCACCCTGCACATGTTCCCGCAATTCTTCGCTAACAAGCCGGTTGAGCGCCTGATTGGCCCCGGGATCTGTGCTGATGACCTCAATGATGATGTGCTCGGTCGCTGTCTCGATGCCCTCTTTGAGGCCGATGTCAGCGCCTTGTATCAGGTGATGGCGGCGCAAGTTGTCGAGCGGCTGGGGCTCAAAAGCACCGCAGTGCACCTCGATATTACCAGCTTCCACGTCGATGGCGCCTATGACTGTGCCGATGGGGATCTGGTCGGTAAGCTGCAACTGGTGCGTGGTTATAGTCGTGATCACCGGCCAGAGCTGAATCAAGTGATCCTTGAGCTCATCTGTG
>NZ_JAPDBQ010000017.1:0-41932 GCF_027705325.1 Aeromonas sp. QDB18 | reverse complement strand
TCCGAAACCCAACAAGGAGTTTCGGATTCTTACACAGCCTGAGGATCGGTCAATGGATCCTTAACTGATCGGCATTAGAGCCAGGGCTCCCATTTTCACTCTGCTCCGCTTACTCGATGTCGAGGGCATCGGGGGAGAGGATCACCCCTGTGGTATCGGCATAGAGGTGGTCATCCGGCAGGAAGGTGACGCCGCCGAAGTTGACCGGCAGATCGGTTTCCCCGATATCCTTGCTGTCGGCGCCCACCGGAATGGCCGCCAGGGCCTGAATGCCGATGTCGAGATCTTCCAGGATATCGACCTCACGGACGCAACCGTAGCAGACGATCCCTTCCCATTCATTTTCCGCCGCCGTGGTGGCGATCTCGCTGTCGATCAGGGCACGACGCATGGAGCCGCCACCGTCGATCAACAGCACGCGACCAACGCCGTTCTCCTTGACCAGTTCACGGATTAGGCCGTTCGATTCGAAGCACTTGACCGTTGTGATGACGCCGCCGAAAGAGGCGCGGCCGCCGAAGGAGCAGAGCATGGGTTCGAGTACATCCACCATGTCCTGATAGATGTCGCACAGTTCTGAAGTGTTGTATTCCATTGTGTCAGATCCACCGCTGGAAACAGGTGGATCCAGTATAAGGAGTGGGGTTGGCATTTCAACGACTATTCCTTGCCCAGTGGCGGGAAATGCCGTTTTTGCGCGAAAGCGGCCCCGCGTCTTGGCAGGAGCCGCAGACGGTCAGCCTCGGGCCCTAGAGCAGGAACAGGGTCGCCAGCCCCAGGAAGATGAAGAAGCCGCCGGTGTCGGTGATGGCGGTGATCATCACGCTGGCCCCTACCGCCGGGTCGCGCCCCAGCCGGCTCATGGTCATGGGGATGATGACCCCCATCAGGGCCGCCACCAGCAGGTTGAGGATCATGGCGAGCGTCATCACGCCTCCCAGCGCCGCATCCTGATAGAGCAGGAAGGTGGCGATGCCCATGATGCCGCCCCACACCAGGCCGTTGATCAGGGCCACCCCCAGCTCGCGCCACAGCAGGAAGGAGACGTTGCCGGTCTGGATATGCTGCAGCGCCAGCGCCCGCACTATCATGGTGATGGTCTGGTTGCCGGTGTTGCCGCCGATCCCCGCGACGATGGGCATCAGGGCCGCCAGCGCCACCAGCTGGGAGATGGTGTGCTCGAACAGGCCGATCACCCGCGATGCCACGAAGGCGGTGCAGAGGTTGATGGCGAGCCAGGCCCAGCGGGTCTTGACCGCCTTGGAGACGGGGGCGAACACGTCTTCTTCCTCGCTGATCCCCCCCATCCGGCGCAGGTCGGTGTCGCTCTCCTCATAGACCAGGTCCACCACCTCGGCGACGGTGAGCCGTCCCATCAGCTTGCCCCTGGCATCCACCACGGCGGCGGAGACCAGGTCGTCCCGCTCGAAGGTGCGGGCGGCGGCCTCGTCGTTGTCTTCCGGATCGAAGGTGACCGGATCCTTCTCCATCGCGTCGCTCACCAGGGTTTCGGGCTTGTGCAGCAGCACGGCGGTGAGGGGCAGCTCCCCCTGCAGCCGGTTGCGCCGATCGGTGACGAACAGCTTGTCGGTGTTCTCGGGGATCTGGCCGCGTAGGCGCAGATAGCGCTGGACGGTGGCCAGGGTCACGTCGGGCCGCACCGTGATGAGCTCGAAGTCCATCATGGCGCCGACCGTGTGCTTGCCGTAGCGGATCACCTCCCGCACCTTGTCCCTGTCCACCGGCGCCATGGAGGTGAGCAGCCGCCCCATCAGGTTGCGGGGCAGGTGCTGGCCCAGGTAGATCTGGTCGTCGATGTCGAGGGTGCTCAGGGCGTGCAGCAGCTCCTTGTCGCTCATGCCGCTGATGAGGCTGTCCCACACCGTCTCCGACGCTTCCACCAGGATCTGGCCGTGCTTGTCTGCATCCACCTGCTGCCACAGCACGTGGCGCTCGTCCGGCGGCAGGGACTCCAGCGCATCGGCGATATCGGCGGCGGGCAGGCTGTTGACCAGCCGGGTCAGCTCGCTGGTCTGGTCCCGAAGCGCTGCGTCCTGCTCCCCTTGCGGGTCGAGCAGGCTCTCGGTGAGGGCGTCATCGGCCAGCAGGAGCGTGAGGATGCGGGCTCTGTCGTGTTCACGCTGTTTGGCGCTGTTCTTGGGGGGGAGGGACATGAAGCAGAATTCCTGAATTCGGTGATCCGGCGGACAGTCCCCATAGGATACCAGACTCAAAACAAGAGGTTATGACAGTAAATGCAGAAAAAGAAACGCCACCCGAGGGTGGCGTTGGAATGGATGCAGCGATCAGGCCGAGGCCAGGGCCGCGTCTGCGGCGCCTCCTTGCCCGAACCAGGCAAGCTGGTCCGCCAGGGTCACCACAGATCCCACCATGATGAGGGCCGGGCTCTCGACGCCCACCGCCAGCGCGGGCAACTGATCGAGGGTACCGCGAATGACCCGCTGGCTTGGCTGGGTGCCTCGCTCGATCAGCGCCACCGGGGTGCTGCCCGCCTTGCCGTGGGTCAGCAACTGTTCGCGGATGGTGGCGCAGGAGGAGAGCCCCATATAGAAGACCAGCGTTTGCCGATCTTTGGCCAGCAGCGGCCAGTCGAGATCCTGAGCGCCCCCCTTGCCGTGGGCGGTGACGAAACGCACGCTCTGGGCGTGATCGCGGTGGGTCAGCGGAATACCGGCGTAGGCCGCACAGCCGCTGGCAGCGGTGATCCCCGGCACCACCTGAAAACCGATGCCGCTGCCGACCAGCGTCTCCAGCTCCTCGCCGCCACGGCCGAAGATAAAGGGGTCACCCCCCTTCAGCCGCACCACCCGCTGCCCTTTTTTAGCCTCCTCCAGCAACAGCTGGTTGATCCCCTCCTGCGGCACGCAGTGGTTGCCCGCCTGCTTGCCGACGAAGATGCGTTTGGCGTCGCGGCGCACCAGCGCCATCACCTCGTCCGAGACCAGCCGGTCATAGACCACCACGTCCGCCTGCTGCATCTGGCGCAGGGCGTGCAGGGTGAGCAGACCCGGATCGCCGGGGCCAGCTCCCACCAGTACCACCTCGCCAGCGGTCTGGCTTTCGTCGGCAAACAGGCTGTCGGCCAGCTGATTGGCAGAGGCACTATCACCGCGGGCCAGCGCCTGCCCGAGCCGATCCGCCCCGAGCAGCCGTTCCCAGAAGCGGCGCCGTTCTCCCATGCTGGCGAAGCGCGCCTTGACCCGCTCCCGCAGGCTGCCGGCGAAGGTCGCCACGGCCCCCAGATGTTGCGGCAGCAGGGCCTCGAGTTTTTCCCGCAGCAAGCGGGCCAGCACCGGGGCCTTGCCGCCGGAGGAGATGGCCACCATCAGCGGCGAGCGATCGATGAGCGACGGCATGATGAAGCTGGAGCGTTTCGGGTCATCCACGACGTTGGCAAAGATCCGCGCCTGATTGGCGCTCTGGTAGACCAGTGCGTTCACCTCGCGCCGATCGGTGGCGGCCACCACCAGCCACTTGCCCGTCAGTTGCTGCGGCGCGAATTCACCGGCCAGCCACTCGATGCTGCCGCTGGCAGCCAGTTCCGCCAGCTCGGGGTCGAGCTCGGGCGCGACCACGGTGAGCTGGGCACCGGCATCCAGCAGCAGGCGCGCCTTGCGCTCTGCTACCTCGCCGCCGCCGACCAGCAGCACGGGTTTGTTGTCGAGTCGGCAAAAGATGGGCAAGTAGTCCATGGGGCCTCCTGATCAGGCGGTTTGGGTCTGGCTGGCAGTGGTGGTGGTCTCGCTCACCGCGACCGGGCGCTCGGCCTTGGGGGTGGCATACCAGTAGCCGAGGCCCATGAAGAGGGCGCCGGAGACGGTGTTGCCCAGGGTCACCCACAGCAGGTTGTGGCCGATGCCGCTCAGGGTATAGGCCTCCGAGTGGGCGCCAAACCAGGAGAGGGCGAACAGGGTCATGTTGGCGATGGAGTGCTCGTAGCCGGAGGCGATAAAGGCGAGCAGGCACCACCAGATCGCGATGAACCTGGCGGCACCCTCGGTGCGCAGCGCCATCCAGATGGCGAGGCAGACCAGCCAGTTGCAGAGGATCCCCTTCATAAACAGGGTCATCGCCGGGGCCTGGGTCTTGGCCAGCGCCACCTTGTGGGCCAGGCTGCCTGCGTCCGGCAGCAGGCTGCCGCCGTAGGAGTAGATGAGCGCCACCACGACGGAGCCAATCAGGTTGCCGGCCCAGGTCTGCGGCAGGATACGCAGCAGGTCGGCCATGGTGATCTTGCCGGTCTTCACCCCGAAGGTGAGGAACATGGTGTGGCCGGTAAACAGCTCGGAGCCAGCGATGATCACCAGGGTCAGGGCGATGCCGAAGGTGGCCCCCATCACCAGCGGCCGGATGGCGGGATCCACCAGATTGCCGAGGGTGAAGATGAGGATGATGCCGAGGCCCACATAGGCCCCCGCCATGGCGGAGCTGAGCCAGAAGCCGAGCTTGTCGCTGCGCTCGAAGCGGTTGATGCGGGCCGCGTTGGCGGCGCACTTGTTGATGGTTTCGGTATACATCTTTGCTTCCTTCAAGAGGGCCGCCCGCGGGCAGCCCTGACTGTTTTTTAACCCCCTCCCTGCCTCCCCCTTGTCAAGGGGGAGGGGCTTTTTGCTCCCTCCCCTGTGAAGGGGAGGGCCGGGGTGGGGTCTGGTGTTAGACGGCGACCCAGACCTGCTGGTCGCGCACTTCAACGGGGTAGCTCTGCACCGACACCGCAGGATTGTCGAAACAGTGGCCGTCGCTCAGGCGAAAGCGCTGCTTCTTGAGCGGACTGGCGACCCAGAGTTCGCCGTCGTGTTCGCAGATCAGGCCCCGCGACAGCACATTGGCGGCGAAGAAGGGATCCCGGTTGTCGATGGCGAACACCTCGGCGGCCGCGCTCGGGCGGAACAGAGCGATCTGACGACCCTCGATCAGAGCGCAGACGCCGGTGCCCGGCAGGATGTCGTTGAGTTGGCAGGCGAATTTCATCATTTGGTTTCCACCTCGATCTGGTAGACGGGGATGCGCTCGGCCGGAGTGGCGGGTCTGTGCTGGTCGCGCTCGGCGACGAACTGGACGTCCGGATCGCGCTTGTCGCTGTTGATGAAGTGGCTGAAACGCTTGAGCGCTTCCTCTTCGTTGAGGGTGCGCGACCATTCGCACTCGTAACTGTCGATGAGGGTCTGGATATCGCGTTCCAGCGTCTCGGCCAGTCCCAGCTTGTCGTCGACGATCACTTCGCGCAGGTAGTCGACGCCCCCTTCCAGATTGCCGAGCCAGACCGAGGTGCGCTGCAGTTTGTCGGCGCTGGTGACGTAGAACATCATGAAGCGGTCGATCAGCTTGATCAGGGTCTCGCGGTCGAGGTCAGACGCCAGCAGGTCGGCGTGGCGCGGCTTCATGCCGCCGTTGCCGCCCACATAGAGGTTCCAGCCAGCATCGGTGGCGATGATGCCGACGTCCTTGCCCTGGGCTTCCGCACATTCGCGGGTACAGCCGGAGACGCCGAACTTCATCTTGTGCGGGGTGCGAATCCCCTTGTAGCGGTTCTCGAGGAAGACCCCGAGGCCAACGCTGTCCTGCACGCCGAAGCGGCACCAGGTGCTGCCGACGCAGGTCTTGGCCATGCGCAGTGCCTTGGCGTAGGCCTGACCTGTTTCGAATCCGGCCGCCAGCAGCTTGCGCCAGATGGCGGGCAGATCATCCTTCTGGGCCCCGAACAGGCCGATGCGCTGGGCGCCGGTGATCTTGGTGTAGAGCTTGTAGTCGCGGGCGACTTCGGCCACCGCCAGCAGCCCTTCCGGAGTCACTTCGCCACCGGCCATGCGCGGGATGACGGAGTAGCTGCCGTCCTTCTGCATGTTGCCGAGGAAGATATCGTTGGTGTCCTGCAGCGGGATGTTGCGCGGGCTCAGCACATGCTCGTTCCAGCAGGAGGCGAGGATGGAGCCGACGGTCGGTTTGCACACCTCGCAGCCATAGCCCTGACCGTGCTTGGCCAGCAGCTCGTCGAAGCTCTTGATCCCCTCCACCTTGACCAGGTGGAACAGCTCCTGACGGGAGTGGGGGAAGTGGGCGCAGAGGTGGTTGTTGACCTCGATGCCCTGCTTCACCAGTTCGGCGTTGAGCACCTGACTGATGAGCGGCACGCAGCCGCCGCAGCCGGTACCGGCCTTGGTGTGCTGCTTGATGGCGGCAAGGGTGGTGTGACCCTCGGCCACCGCCTTGGCGATGTCGCCCTTGGAGACGTCGAAGCAGGAGCAGATCTGGGCGCTTTCCGGCAGGGCATCCACCCCCAGGGTCGGCTTGGCACCGGCGTAGGCAGGCAGGATCAGGGTGTCCGGGTGGCTCGGCAGCGGCAGGGCATTTAGCATCATCTGCAGCAGGTTGCCGTAATCTTCCACGTCACCCACCAGCACGGCGCCGAGCAATCGGCTGTTGTCCTCGCTCACCAAGATCTTCTTGTAGACGCCGGCCTGGTCGTCCTGGAAAACATAGCTGTGGCTGCCCGGGGTGCGGCCATGGGCATCACCGATGGAGCCGACGGAGACGCCGAGCAGCTTGAGCTTGGCGCTCATGTCCGCCCCTTCGAAGCGGCTGTCGCCGCCGAGCAGATGGTCGACGGTGATCTGGGCCATCTTGTAGCCCGGCGCCACCAGCCCGAAGAAGCGGCCCTGCCAGGCGGCGCACTCGCCGATGGCATAGATGTCGGGGTCGGAGGTGAGGCAGTGATCGTCGATGACGATGCCGCCGCGCTCGGCGATGGCGAGATCACCGTAGCGGCCGAGGGTATCTTGCGGGCGAATGCCGGTGGAGAAGACCACCACATCCACTTCAAGCTGGCTGCCGTCAGCGAAGGCGAGGCGGTGCTTCGCCTGCTCGCCGCCATGCATCAGGATCTCGCTGGTGCTCTTGCTGGTGTGTACCTGCACGCCCATGGATTCAATCTTGCGGCGCAGCAGCTGGCCGCCCTGACCGTCGAGCTGCTCGGCCATCAGCACAGGAGCAAACTCCACCACGTGGGTCTCGAGACCCAGCGCCTTGAGGGCACCGGCGGCTTCGAGGCCAAGCAGACCGCCCCCGATCACCACCCCGCTCTTGCCGCTCTTGGCGGCGCTGCGGATGGCTTTCAGATCCTCGATGGTGCGATAGACGAAGCACTCGTGGTGCTGACTGCCCGCAATGGGCGGCACCCAGGGGTAGGAGCCGGTGGCCAGCACCAGCTTGTCGTACCCGACCACAGTGCCCTTGTTGGAGTGCACTTCGCGGTTGGCCCTGTCGATTTTTTTCACCGCTTCGCCGAGCAGCAGGCGGATGCCGTGCTTGTCGTAGAAGCCGGGTTTGACGAGGGAGAGATCTTCGCTGGTGTGATGGGAGAAGTAGGAGGAGAGATGGACACGATCGTAGGCGGGACGGGGTTCTGCACCGAAGACGGTGATCTCGTAGCGGCCCGGATCGGCCCGCTCGATCAGCTCTTCGATGAAGCGGTGCCCCACCATGCCGTTGCCCACAACGACCAGTCTGACTTTGCTCATAGTTGCCTCAAGTTTGGAGTAATAAAACATCATTCTGAGGCTAGGCTACCCAGTCGGCAGGGGCAGACGATTGATGCAAATCAAGTGTCTATTTATATATCCCCTCAGGGGTAATTCCTGATAATTCAAAGCTATACATAAATGGGTATACCAGTTGATGGTTTCTGCGCTGGCTTGGAGTGAGGGGGGGAGGGTAAGCCTGGTTTACCCACGGCCGGGGAGTGAAAACTTCTGGCGGGAAAAGGCCGGTCTCGCACTGGGCGAGACCGGTATCAATGGGCATCAGCTGAACAAGGTGGCGCGTCAGGCAATATGGCGGCGGAACATGGCGAGCGCCAGCGACAGGGTGACGCCGGCGATGGCGAGCAGCGGCCAGAGCAGGGGCCAGGCGGCCGACCAGTCAAACCCCTTGAGGAAGACCCCCTTGAGCAGCACGATGAAGTGGGTGAGGGGGTCGATGGCCGCCAGCCACTGGAACACCTGCGGCATGTTCTCCACCGGCGAGATGTAGCCCGAGAGGATCACCGCCGGGACGGTGAAGGAGAAGACCCCGAGAAAGGCCTGCTGCTGGGTCGAGCAGAACGAGGAGATGAAGAGCCCGATCCCGGCCAGTGCCAGCCCGTAGCAGACCATGCCCGCCATCAGCAGGCTGAGGCTGCCGGCAAAGGGGAGGTGAAAGACAAAACGGGCGGCCAGCGCGACTATGCATCCTTGCCCCACCGCCACCATGATGCCGGGCACCGCCTTGCCCGCCATGATCCAGCCTGCGGTGAGGGGCGAGACCAGCAGCTGATCGAAGGTGCCCTCTTCCCGCTCCCGCGCGACTGAGAGGGCGGTGACGATAAGACAGCCGGTGGTGGTGATGATGGCCACCAGCGCCGGCAGGATATGCCAGTGGAACTCGACGTTGGGGTTGTAGAGGTTGCGTACTGCCAGCTCGGGTTGCCCCTTGCCCTCACTTTGCCAGCGAGCGATCACCTGACTGATGTAGCCCGCCGCTACCTGACCGCCGTTGGAGCGGCGGCCATCGATAATCAGCTGCACCTTGGCCGGTTCGCCCCGCGCCAATCGGCGCGAAAAATCCCCCGGAATAATCAGCCCGAGCAGCGCCTGCTGCCCGGTGATGGCCTCGGTCATGCCCGCCTCGCCCTGCACCGGAATGATGGTGGTGAAGGCGGGCATATGGGTGAGGCGCTCCAGCAGCTCGCGGCTCTGGGCGCCGCCATCCTGGTTGTAGATGGCCAGCGTGTTGCCGGTCACCTCCAGAGTGGCGGCGAACGGGAAGAGGGCGGTCTGCAGCAGCACCGGCATGATGAGCAGAAAGCGCCCCTGAGTATTGCCCATCAGGGCCTGCAGCTCTTTTCGGATCAGCCACCAGAGTCGGATCAGCATGGGTTACTCCAGAGTGCGCCGCGTCTTGCGGGCGGTCAGGGCCAGCCAGAAACCGGCCAGCAGCAGCAGACAGAAACCGTTGACCAACAGGATCGAGAAGACGCTGCCCGCCTGATAGAGGGTCTGCAGGGAGCTCGCGAAGTAGCGGGCCGGAATGAGGTGGGTGATGGCTCGCAGCAGCGGCGGCATGCTGGCGATCTCGAACACGAAGCCCGACAGCATCACGGCGGGCAGAAAGGCGGCGATCAGCGCTGCCTGCGCGGCGTTGAACTGGCTGCGCATCACGGTGGAGAGAAACAGCCCGAGTCCGAGGGCGCTGCCGAGAAAGACGCTGGTGACCAGAAAGAGCAGCAGCAGGGAGCCGCGCCACGGCACGCCCATTACCGCCACCGAGAAGAGCAGGCAGAGCAGCATAGCGATGATGCCAAGGCCATAGTAGGGCAGCAGCTTGGAGAGCAGCAGCTCCCCCTTGGTGACAGGGGTGGCGAGCAGCGCCTCCATGGTGCCGCGCTCCCACTCCCGCGCCACCACCAGCGAGGTGAGCAGGGCCCCTATGATGGTCATCACCACCGCAATGGAGCCCGGCACCAGAAAGTTGCGACTCACCAGTGCCGGGTTGAACCAGGCGCGGCTCTCTATCGACACTGGCATGGCGACCCCCTCGCCAGCGAGCCACCCCTGCCAGATCCCCTGCACATAGTTGGTGACGAAGTTGGCGGTGTTGGGCTCGGAGCCGTCGGTCAGCAGCAGCGCCTGCGGCGTGCCGTTGCCCTGACCGGCCAGCGCGCGGGAGAAGCCGTCATCGATCACCAGCAGGCCGCGGATCTCGCCACGGGCCAGACTGGCGAGCAGGGACGCCTTGCTCGGGCCGCTGTGGATCTCCAGCGCGGTAGAGCCGCGCAGGGCCTGCTCCAGCCGCACCGCCGGGGCGCCGCTGTCGGTGCGCCAGATGCCGAGGCGCAGATGGTCCACATCGAGATTGATGGCGTAACCCATCACCACCAGCAGCACCACTGGCATGATGAAGGCGATGAGGATGCTGCTCGGGTCACGGACGATTTGCAGCGACTCCTTGCGACACAGGGCCAGCAGTCGTCGACGGTTGATGCTCATGCGTCCTCCTCGCTGGCCCGCTCGACCAGGGTGATGAAGGCCTCTTCCATTGTTGGCAAAGAACAGGTCGGCAAGGAGCCGGTTGGCAAAGAGGTCGCCGCCTCTTTGGCGGCCAGCCCCTTGAGATCGTCCGGGGTGCCGAGGGCCAGCAGCTTGCCGCGATAGATGAGGGCAATGCGGTCGCAATACTCCGCCTCATCCATAAAGTGGGTGGTGACCAGCACGGTGACGCCGTGGTCGGCCAGCGCGTTGATGTGCGACCAGAACTCGCGCCGGGTCACCGGATCGACCCCGGAGGTGGGCTCGTCGAGAAACAGCAGCGGCGGCTCGTGCAGCAGGGCGCAGGCCAGCGACAAGCGCTGGCGCAGGCCGAGCGGCAGGGATTCCGCCTTCTGATCGAGCCAGGGGGCGAGGGCAAAGGCAGTCACCATGGCGTCGATCCGCGTCTGCTGGTGGCGGCCGAACAGGCCGTAGATACCGGCGAAGAAGGAGAGGTTCTGGGCCACGGTGAGCTGCTTGTAGAGGGAGAACTTCTGCGCCATGTAGCCGAGGCGCTGGCGTGCCGCCGAGGGGCTGTGGGCCAGATCGATGCCGGTCACCAGCGCCTGTCCCTCGCTCGGGCGCAGCAGGCCGCACTCCATCTTGAAGGTGGTGGACTTGCCCGCCCCGTTGGGGCCGAGCAGGCCGAAGATCTCGCCGCGGCGCACCGCAAAGCTGACATCATCGGTGGCGGCGAAATCGCCGAAGCGTTTGGTGAGGTGGCGCGCCTCGATCACCGCCTCGGGGGAGACCCCCTGCGGCAGTTCGGCTTCCCGCATCCCGGCCGCCAGACTCGACTCCCCGCCGGGGCCGCCGCCGAGCAGGTCGATAAAGGCATCCTCCAGCCGGGGCTGGGCCGGTTGAAAGGCGCCGTTGGCCAATTGCAGCTCCGGGAGCGGCGGGGGCGTCATGCCCGGGTGCAGCAGCAGGCGAACCTGCTCCCCCGCCACCGCGCCATCCATCACCGCCTGGTGAGCCAGTGCCCGGCGCAGCAGGGCGCGCCGCTCGCGGCCATCCAGTTGCCCCGCCTCCAGCAGCCAGCAGCGGCTGGCCATGGCCCCCATCAGATCGGCTGGCGTGCCGCTGGTGCGCACCTCGCCATCCGCCATCAGCAGCACGTGGTCGCACAGCTCCGCCTCATCGAGATAGGCGGTACTCCAGAGCACCGTCATCCCCCCTTTTGCCAGCTCGCGCACCATCTGCCAGAGGGCGCGGCGGGATATGGGATCGACTCCGACCCCGGGTTCGTCGAGCAGCAGCACATCCGGGGTGCCGAGCAGGGCGCAGGCCAGCCCGAGTTTCTGCTTCATCCCGCCAGAGAGCTTGCCCGCCGGCCTTGCGGTGAAGCGGGCGAGATCGGTGAAAGCGAGCAGCCGCGCGAAGGTGGGCGTGCGTTCGGGCTCCAGTACGCCGCGCAAGTCAGCGTAGAGGGTGAGGTTCTCCAGCACGCTGAGATCCTCGTAGAGGCCGAACTGCTGGGGCATGTAGCCGAGGCGCTGACGCAGCAGATCCCCCTCGCTCACCGGGTCCAGCCCCAGCACCCGGATGGTGCCCGCTTCGGGGATCAGCAGACCGGCCAGCAGGCGCAGCAAAGTGCTCTTGCCCGCGCCGTCGGGGCCGACCAGCCCGGTGATGCCGCCAGCCGGAATGGTGGCCGAGATGGCGTTGAGGGCGACCCGATCGCCAAAGCGTTTGGTGAGCCCCTCGAGGGAGATGGCGCAGCTCATGGGGCCAGCCTGACGGTGACCGGCATCCCTTGGCGCAGGGCCGGGTCGGGATCCTGTACCACGATGCGCAGCCGGTAGACGAGGTGGGTGCGAAGATCCGGCGTTTCCACCGATTTCGGAGTGAACTCGGCGGTGGGCGAGACAAATCCCACTACTCCGTGATAGGGCTTGTCCGGCCGCGAGTCGGTGGTGAGGGTCACCCTGGCGCCGCTCGGGAAGTGGCCGAGCCAGGGCTCCTCCACATAGGCGCGCACCCAGACCGGCGCGGTCAGGGAGAGGTTGAAGGCGGTCGCTCCGCTCTGCACCATGCTGCCGTTCTCGATGGCGCGGCTGATGATGATGCCGTCGCTGGGGGCGGTCAGGCTGGCATCCGCCAGCGCCAGCTCGGCACTGGCGAGCGCCGCTTTGGCCCCTTCCAGCTGGGCATCGGACTGGGCAATCTCTTCCGGGCGGTAGCCGGTTTCGAGCTGGGCGAGCTGTTCGCGTGCCGAGCGCACCTGCGCCTGGGTCTGATCCCGCTGGGAGCGGGCGGTATCGAGCTGACCGCGGGAGATGGCGCCGGTGGCGGCCAATGCGCTCTGGCGGCGCCACTGCTGGTCGGCCTCCAGCGCAGCGGCGTCTGCGGCGGCCAGTGCGGCCCGGGCGCGGTCGGTCTCTTCGCTGCGATAGCCTTTGTGGATCAAGGCGTTGGCGGCAGTGAGCGCAGCCAGATTGGCCAAGGCGCTGTCGCGGCTGTGGGTGAGGGGCGCCGGATCCAGGCGGGCCAGCAGTTGACCGGCTTTTACGCTATCTCCCTCATCGACCAGTACCTGATCGACGCGGCCGCCGACCCGAAAGGCCAGATTGACGTTGCGAATGTCGACGTTGCCGTAGAGGATGGAGCCGTCGGCCGGGCGCCCCTGCCACCAGAGGTAGCCACCGATAACGGTTAGCAGCAGGGCCACGATTGCAATGCGTTGTTTCATGCTGCTTCTCCTTGAGGATGGGTCTGCCACCAGAGGTCACCACCGAGAACGGCCAGCAGCAGAGCTGCCATAGGGATGATGGCGATGGGTTGTTTCATGCCGTTTCTCCTTCCTTGATGTCGGTGGAGCGCAGGCCGCGCAGGGCCCATACCAGCCGTTGTCTGGCGGCCTCGGGGTTGTCTATCTGGCTGAGAAAGGGGGCGGCCTGTTCGGGCAGCCAGCCGAGCTGGCGACCACTGCCGGCGATCACCAGCGGCAGGCCGACCGACCCCATGATGAAGATCATCAGCTGGAGCGGGTGACCGGCGACCAGCGACCCTTCCGCCTGTGCCATCCGTACCTGTTCGATCAGCAGCAGGGGATGGCGGCGCGGCAGGCTGAGCAGAAAGCGCTGGGCCGCCCCTTCCCCCGCCAGCGCATCGCCAAACAGGTGGTTGATGAAGCCGCGCTGGCGGGCCACCAGCCCGATCAGCGCCTCCATGGTGGCCTCGAACATGGCGATGGCAGAGGGGTAGGAGCCTTTGGCTGCCACCGCCTTGAGCTCGTCATAGAGGGGGGCGTACCAGAGCTCCACCAGCTCGTCGATAAAGGCGTCGCGGTTGCCGAAGTGGTAGACGAAGGAGCCGAGGTTCACCTCGGCCGCCGCCGCCAGCTCGCGCACCGTGAGGCCGCGCAGCCCCTTCTCGGTGGCGATGGCGAGGCCGGTATCGAGCAGTTTCTGACGGGTGGGGTGCATCTGGCTGGCGCTCCTGGTGTATGCATTTTGTACGCAATTATACGACCATATAAAAAATGCGGAAGCGGGCGGCAGGATCTTTTTGCCCGCAATGTGATCCGCCCCGCTCTGAGGGGCAGTGATCCCCGTCCGGCAGGGGGAAGGATCCACCACTTGTGCCCAAGCCACAGGCATGTCGGTGTGACGGGGTGGTGACAGGCGCTTCAGGCCCCGGGTGCGGGTGCCCGGGCCACAAGAGGCTGGTGATGGAGCCGGGAGCTGCCTGACCCGGATCAGGGGGTGTCGGTGGTCCCGGTGTGATAGGGGGGCCGGGCACAGGTGTCCCGTATCAGGGCGCGCAGCCAGCGGTGGCCCGGATCGGCATCCTGACTGGGGTGCCAGAGCAGGGCGACCCGGATCCCTGGCAGAGCGAAGGGCAGGGGCAGGGTGACCAGATCGCCGAGCAGGCTGGCGCAGTGCAGGTGCGGCACCGTCGCCACCAGATTGCTCTCCCTGACCAGGGCCAGCGCCGTCGCAAACCCGGGTACCAGGGTGGTGATGGTGCGTCTTTTCCCCTGGCCTGCGAGGATCTCGTCGATGGGGCTGTGAGGCTGGCCCCGGCGGGAGACCAGCACGTGGCGCGCGGCGGCATAGCGCACCACGGTCAGGGTGCCGTCGCAGAGGGGGTGGTCCGGGTGCACCACGGCGACGAAGTGGTCCTGGAACAGGGCCTGGGTGCGCAGCTCAGGGGCCGTGGTGGCGCCGATCACCCCGGTCTCGAAGTCCAGCTCGCCACGGCGCAGGGGGCCGCTCTCCTTGTCGGGTTTGGCCAGAAAGTGCAGCCGCACCCCGGGGGCCTCGACGGCGAGGCGCGCCAGCAGGGCGGGGCCCACCGCCTCCACGAAGCCGTCACTGGATCGCAGGCGGAAGGTGCGCTCCAGGCTCGCCGGGTCTACTTCCTGCTGGGGGCGCAGCACGGCCCGGGTCTCCTGAACCAGGCGGGCAACCTCATCCCGCAGGATCTGCGCCCGGGGTGTGGGGATCAGGCCGCGTCCCGCCCGCACCAGCAGCGGATCCCCCGTGGTATCCCGCAGCCTTGCCAGGGCCCGGCTCATGGCGGAAGCACTCAGGCCTAGCCGTCTGGCGGCGCCCGCCACACTGCCCTCTTCCAGCAGGGCATCCAGGGTGATCAGCAGGTTGAAATCCGGGGTCATGGTCGTCTCCTCGCAGGCGGCGCCTGACGGGCCGACCCCTTCATGATACGCGAGTTGCCGTCTCTTCATATGGCGTCTGATGCAACTATAAGCTGCAATCCGTGCGTCTTCCGCCTTGTCATCTCCCCCGCTAGCCTGAGTGCATCATCACTTGCCGGAGAGACTGCCATGTCCACACCACTTCTTGTTCCCCCTCCCGTGACGCGCCGTCTTGGTCTCGCGGGGCTCGGGCTCGCCACCCTGCTGCCCATGCTGGCGGGCAGCATGGCCAACCTGGTGCTGCCTGCCCTGGGGCAGGACTTCGGCGTGCCCTTCGCCAGCCTGCAATGGGTGCTGGTGGCCTACCTGCTTGGGATCACCAGTCTGACGGTGGTGGCGGGC
This sequence comes from Aeromonas sp. QDB18, assembly GCF_027705325.1. Lineage (NCBI taxonomy): Bacteria > Pseudomonadati > Pseudomonadota > Gammaproteobacteria > Aeromonadales > Aeromonadaceae > Aeromonas > Aeromonas sp. QDB18. Next base: position 26,848 of record NZ_JAPDBQ010000017.1, on the reverse strand, counting down.
CGGCTCGGGGATCGTCTGGGGCGGCGTCGCCTGCTGCTCTGGGGGACCGGGGTCTTTGCGCTGGCTTCCCTGCTGTGCGCCCTGGCCCCTTCCATCAGCTGGCTCATTGCAGCTCGCACCCTGCAAGGGGCGGGTGCGGCCTGCATGCTGGTGCTCTCGCTGGCCATGGCAGGAGAGCTGGTGCCGCCAGCCCGACGGGGCTGGAGCATGGGATTGCTCGGCACCCTGTCGGCCTGCGGCACGGCGCTCGGCCCCTCCTTCGGCGGCCTGTTGATCGGCGGATTTGGCTGGCAGGCACCCTTCCTGCTGCTGCTCCCCCTGGCGTTGCTGGCGCTGGGGTGTGCCTGGCGGGATCTGCCCCGGGATGAGGCGGGCTCTGCCGAGGGAAGCCTCCCGCTCACCAGTCTGTTGCTGCTGGTGACGGCGCTGCTCTGCTACGGGCTGGCACTGACCCGGGGCAGCCCGCTCGGAGCCTGGCCGGGGATAGGGGCGCTCGTCGCCATGGCGCTCTTCGTGCGTGCCGACTCGGGTGCCCGTCGCCCCCTGCTGCCCCTGGCGTTGCTGGGGGCGTCCAGGCAAAGAGGCGGGATCATCGCCAGTGCGCTGGTGGCCAGCGTCATGGTGGCGACGCTGCTGATCGGTCCTTTCTACCTGCACGGCGCCTTTGCCCTCGACATGGGGACGGTGGGGCTGATGATCTCCATGGGCCCGCTGCTGGCGGCGCTGTCCGGCATGCCCGCCGGCTGGCTGGTGGACAGGGTGGGGGCTCATGGTGGTGGCCGCCGTCTTGCTGGCCTTGCTGGACAGGGCGTTCGGGCCCCTCGGCTACCTGCTGCCCATCCTGCTGCTCACCGCCGGTTATGCCCTGTTCCAGACCGCCAACAACAGCGCCGTGGTGGGGGAGGCGGAGGGGGCGAGCCGTGGCGCAGTGGCCGGGCTGCTGACCCTGTCGCGCAACCTGGGCCAGCTGACGGGGGCGGCGGGGCTGGGGGGCCTGTTCGCCGCCCTGGCGGGGCGGCCCGATCTCGCCCTCGCGACGGCGGACGAGCTGGCGTTTGCCACCCGGGCCACCTTCGCCCTGACGGCCTTGCTGCTGATGAGCGCGCTCTGGCTGGCGGGAAGGGGGGAGCGTGCCGTGCAGGGTGATGTGGCCCGGGACGGCTGCGAGTCGGGAGAACGCTGAAAACGAAGACGCCTCCACAGGGGAGGCGTCTTGCTATGGGGTTGAGCAGGATAGTAAACCGCTCAGCTCCTCGTTATCGATCAACCGGTTACAGAATGAAGCGGCTCAGATCCTCATCTTCAATCAGCTTGCCGAGGTGGGCGTTGACGTAGTCGGTGTTGATGACGAAGGTCTCGCCTGACTTCTCGGAGGCGTCATAGGAGATGTCTTCCATCAGCCGCTCCATCACGGTGTGCAGACGACGGGCGCCGATGTTCTCGGTGCGCTCGTTGACCTGCCAGGCCGCTTCGGCCAGACGGCGGATACCATCCTGGGTGAACTCGATGTTGACCCCTTCGGTGGCCATCAGCGCCTTGTACTGATCGGTCAGGGAGGCGTTCGGCTCGGTCAGGATGCGCTCGAAGTCTTCGGTGGTCAGGGCGGTCAGCTCGACCCGGATCGGCAGACGGCCCTGCAGCTCGGGGATGAGGTCGGATGGCTTGGCGATCTGGAAGGCACCGGAGGCGACAAACAGGATGTGATCGGTCTTGACCATGCCGTGCTTGGTGTTGACGGTGCAGCCCTCGACCAGCGGCAGCAGGTCGCGCTGAACCCCTTCACGGGAAACGTCCGGGCCCGAGCTCTCGCCGCGCTTGCAGATCTTGTCGATCTCGTCGAGGAAGACGATGCCGTTGTTCTCGACGGAGGCGATGGCCTTCTGCTTCAGCTCTTCCGGGTTGACCAGGCGGGCTGCTTCCTCTTCGATCAGCGCCTTCATGGCCTCCTTGACCTTGATCTTGCGCTTCTTCTTCTGGTTCTGGCCCAGGTTCTGGAACAGCCCCTGCAACTGGTTGGCCATCTCTTCCATGCCCGGCGGGGTCATGATTTCGACACCCATGGGGGAGGCGGCGAGCTCCAGCTCGATCTCCTTGTCATCCAGCTGACCTTCCCGCAGTTTCTTGCGGAAAATCTGGCGGGTGTTGGAGTTGTCGGCTTTCTCTTCCTCACCCCAGCTGTTGCGCGGGTTGGGCAGCAGGGCGTCGAGGATGCGCTCTTCGGCGGCTTCCTCGGCGCGGTATTTCATCTTCTCCATCTCGGTCTCGCGCACCAGCTTGATGGCGACATCGGTCAGATCGCGGATGATGCTGTCCACTTCCTTGCCCACATAGCCCACTTCGGTGAACTTGGTCGCTTCCACCTTGATGAAGGGGGCGTTGGCCAGCTTGGCCAGGCGACGGGCGATCTCGGTCTTGCCGACGCCGGTCGGGCCGATCATCAGGATGTTCTTCGGGGTCACTTCGTGGCGCATCTCCTCGGAGAGCTGCATCCGGCGCCAGCGGTTGCGCAGGGCGACGGCGACCGCGCGCTTGGCGTCGGCCTGACCAATGATGTGTCTGTCCAGCTCGTGGACGATTTCTCTCGGGGTCATCTCGGACATGATGGCGTTCCTGTATCCGGGGCGGGCAGGGCCCACCCCTTGGAAAATGGGGTTTGGCTGGCGGCCTTATTTGGCGGCCCTATTTCGCCGGCTTATTTAGCTGAATAATCCAGCACTTCGATGGTGTGGTTGCCGTTGGTGAAGACGCAGATGTCGCCCGCAATCTTGAGGGACTTCTCGACAATGCTCTTGGCGTCGAGCTCGGTGTTCTCCAGCAGGGCGATGGCGGCGGACTGGGCGAAGTTGCCGCCGCTGCCGATGGCGATGAGATCGTGCTCCGGCTGCACCACGTCACCGTTGCCGGTGATGATGAAGGATTTGTGCTCGTCGGCGACGGCCAGCAGCGCCTCGAGGCGGCGCAGGGCGCGATCGGTGCGCCAGTCCTTGGCCAGCGCCACGGCGGCGCGCTCCAGGTTGCCCTGATGGGCCTGCAGTTTGGCTTCGAAGCGCTCGAGCAGGGTGAAGGCGTCGGCGGTGCCGCCGGCGAAACCAGCCAGTACCTTGCCGTTGTAGAGGCGATGAACCTTGCGGGCGTTGCCCTTCATGACGGTGTTGCCAAGAGAAACCTGGCCATCGCCACCGATGACGACCTGACCGTTGCGGCGAACTGAAACTATGGTAGTCACTTTACTTACCTCGCTTGAGCCGAATGACGGCCTGACTGTGCATGGAGGAAAAGATGGGGATGGCAAAACGGCTTTTCAAGCCTGTGCCGAGCACGGATCGCGGAGGAGGGATCGGGTGGGCGCGGGATGGCGCCAAAAGAAACAGGGCCGGGTGTTGCCACCCGGCCCTGTGCATGAACGCGGCGATCACCCCTTCTTGGGGATGCAGCCGCTGATGCCCGAGCCCTGCAGCTTGCGGTTGGCCGCATCGGCCGCCGCCTTGCCGTTGAAGGGGCCCACCATCACCTTGTAGACGGCGCCACCGGCCCCGTTCACCACCTGCAGGCTTGAAGAGAGCCCGGCGGTGAAGGCGATGCGCGCCTTGAGGGATTCTGCGGAATCCTGGGAGCGCAGGGCGGCACACTGCATCATGTAGCGACCGCCGTCGGCGGCTGCGGTCTGGGCAGTCTGGGTCGCCGCCTTGGCCCTGGCGGCCTCGGCACGCTCCCGCTCAAGTTCGGCGCGGATCTCCCGCTCCATCCGCTCACGCTCGGCCTTCTGGTCGATCACCTGCTCCCGGGCGCTGGCGACCGGGGCGCCGGTCGCCGGCTTGGTCGGCTGCACCGGTTGCGGCTGATAGGGCTTCACCTGACCGATGGGGGTTCCCGGCTGGGGAATGTCGGTCGCGACCGGCTTGGGCAGCTTCTCCGGTTGCAGGGTCATGGTCTCGGCAGGCGGGGGCGGCAGCACGCCCGGCTGGGGCGGCGGCTCTATGATGTCCACCTGCTTGTTCTCCAGCCGCTCGATGTAGCTCCACTTCTCCTGGGGCAGGGTATTGCCCTGTGCCTTGGGTTTGTTGGCCTTCACCTGCTCTTCGATGGTGGGGGCATCGGCGCCCTTGCCGTTGATGAGGTAGAGGAAGGCGCCGAAACCGACGACCAGGGCCCCGGCCAGCAGTGCCGGGATAACAGGAAAGCGGCGAGGGGCCGCTTTCTTGATGTTACGGCCACCCGCCCGTCGTCTCGGGCTGTTGCCGACGTAATCCCGGGTCGCCATCTATTACATGCGCTCCAGGGTGTGGATGCCCAGCACGCCCAGGCCCAGCTTGAGCACCTTGGCGGTGGCGGCGCACAGCAGCAGACGGCTCTGGCGGGTCGCTTCGTCCACGCCGTCCTTGTTGATCGGGCAGGCTTCGTAGAAGGTCATGAAGTTGCCGGAGAGCTCGTACAGATAGGTACAGAGCAGGTGCGGCATCCCCTTGTCCGCCACGCCGTTGACCGCGTCGGAGAACTGGATCAGCTTCTGGGCCAGGGTCTCTTCGGCATCTTCGCTCAGGACCACCTTGCCGCTCAGGGTATCGGCATCGACGCCGGCCTTGCGGAAGATGGACTGGATACGGGTGTAGGCGTATTGCAGGTAGGGGGCGGTGTTGCCTTCAAACGACAGCATCAGATCCCAGTCGAAGATGTAGTCGGTGGTGCGGTTCTTGGAGAGATCCGCATACTTGACCGCGCCCATGGCGATGGCGTGCACCACCTGGGCCTTCTCTTCGGCAGAGAGGTCGCTGTTGCGGCTCTCCAGCAGGGCGCTGGCGCGCTCTTCCGCTTCGTTCAGCAGGTCAACCAGCTTGACGGTGCCGCCGGAGCGGGTCTTGTAGGGACGGCCGTCCTTGCCCAGCATCATGCCGAAGGCGTGGTGCTCGAGGGGCACGGACTCCGGCACATAGCCCGCCTTGCGGGTGATGGTCCAGGCCTGCATCAGGTGCTGGTGCTGACGGGAGTCGATGAAGTACATGACCCGGTCGGCGCCCAGGTTCTCGTAACGGTATTTGGCGCAGGCGATGTCGGTGGTGGTGTAGAGGAAACCGCCGTCGCTCTTCTGGATGATGACGCCCATGGGCTCGCCATCCTTGTTCTTGAACTCGTCCAGGAAGACCACGGTGGCCCCTTCGCTCTCGACTGCCAGCCCCTTGGCTTTCAGGTCGGCAACGATCTGCGGCAGCATGTCGTTGTACATGGACTCGCCCATGATGTCCTTGTTGGACAGGGAGATGTTCAGACGGTCGTAGTTGCGCTGGTTCTGCTCCATGGTCATGTCGACCAGCTTCTTCCACATGGTGCGGCAGTACTCATCGCCACCTTGCAGTTTCACCACGTAGTTGCGGGCGCGCTCGGCGAAGGCTTCGTCTTCGTCGTAGTGACGCTTGGCCTGGGTGTAGAAGGCTTCCAGGTCCTTGAGCTCCATGTCGGAGGCGTGCTCGTTGGCCATCTTCTCCAGATAGGCGATCAGCATGCCGAACTGGGTGCCCCAGTCGCCGATGTGGTTGGCACGCACCACCTTGTGGCCCAGGAATTCGAGGGCGCGGGCGGCCACGTCACCGAGCACGGTGGAGCGGATGTGGTGCACCGCCATCTCCTTGGCCACGTTGGGGGCGGAGTAGTCCACCACCACGGTCTGCGGCGCCGGCAGCTTCACGTTGGCGTTGTCGGAGGTCACCATGGCTTCCACCTGACCGGCCAGCCAGCTCGGGTCGAAGAAGAAGTTGATGAAGCCGGGGCCGGCGATCTCGACCTTGGCGATCAGATCGGAGGCGGGCAGGTGCTCGATGATGGCAGCGGCCAGCTCGCGGGGATTCTTGCGGGCCGGTTTGGCCAGCAGCATGGCCAGGTTGGTGGCCAGGTCGCCGTGAGCCTTCTCCTTGCATCGGTCTACTTGCACCCGGGCTTCCAGGTCGGCGGGCAGGACGCCTGCGGACTTGAGATTGGCTACCGTTTGTTCAAGTAGATGATGAATATGCTCTTTCATAACTGACCACCGAGGTTGCGCGTCGAAAAGTGACTGACTGGATAAGGGCGTGAATTTTACCCGCATCGGGCCGAGAAAACTATAGGAACGGCCCGCACCCGTAGGTGTGGCGGATATTTCACTGCGTTTTCCACCACATTGCAGGATATTGATTTGGGTAAGTGGTGGTTATCCATTTCTACTGCATAACGAAACGGCTTGTCCAGGCTATTTTCCCCTGATTATGACAGGGTTATTTATACCGATTCGATCTGAATGATCCCGCTTCCCGTGGCGGTCGTATCCTTTGAGGACGCCGTTGGAGGATGATTCCCATGACACTGGTACTGTTTCCACTCTCCGCTCACCTGCTGCCGGGCGGCATCATGCCGCTGCGCATCTTCGAGCCCAGATACCAGCGCATGATCGCCGAGTCCCGGGAGCGGGAGTTCGCGCTCTGCATGCTGGACCCCCGCCAGCCCGACGCGCTGCGCAACATGTACCCCATCGCCACCCGGGTGCGCATCATCGATTTCGATCTGCTGCCCGATGGTTTGCTCGGCATCACGGTGCTCGGGGTGGAGCGGGTGCGCATCACGGATCTCTGGCAGGAAGAGGACGGTCTGCGGGTCGGCGAGGTGGAGCCCCTGCCCCCCTGGCAGAGCGGCAGGCTCCAGGCGGATCAGCACTCCCTGGCCAAGGCGTTGCAGGACGTGTTCAACGACTATCCGGAGTACGCGGCCCTCTATCCGGAGCCGGACTGGGAGGATGCGAGCTGGGTCGCCCAGCGCTGGCTGGAGGTGCTGCCCATCCCGGTGGAACAAAAACAGTGGCTGGTGGCGGCCAAGGACAACCAGCCCACCCTCTCCCTGCTGAGCGGTCTGCTGGTCGCGAGCCATTGAATTCCCCTTCCCGGTGATCCTTTTTCCTCGCTCACCGTATTGGGGGTGAACACCACACGCGAGGGATGGCGCAATGGCATATACTGGCCAACCACAATCGGCTCCACGCAGGACATCGCCCCCCATGGACAACCCAGACGGCGACCTCACATCTTTGCTGGTCCGGGTGGCCGAGCGGGCCGACAAGGCTGCCTTCGCCACCCTGTTCCACCACTTCGCGCCGCGCATCCGCAGCTACGGGCTGCGCCACCTCGGCAGCGAAGCCAACGCCATGGAACTGGTGCAGGAGACCATGCTGCTGGTCTGGCAGAAGGCACGGCTCTATCACCCCGACAAGGGCGCCGCCACCACCTGGATCTACACAGTGATGCGCAACCAGAGCTTTGACATGCTGCGCCGCCGCCGCGCCAGCAAGGAGGAGCTCTGCGCCGAGGAGATCTGGCCGCTGCTGGAATTCCGGGCCGAAGAGGAGCACCTGAGCGGCGGTGAAGACGCGGTGCTGACCCGCCAGATGGCCCACTATGTCGCCACGCTGCCGGAGCCGCAGCAGCAGGTGGTGCGCGGCATCTACCTGCAGGAGCTCTCCCAGCAGGAGCTGGCCGACCGACTCGGCGTGCCCCTTGGCACCATCAAGTCCCGGCTGCGGCTGGCACTACAGAAACTGAAGGAACAAGTGGAGCAAGGCCATGATTAAGACCCATCCGACTGAACCCATGCTGCGCGCCTTCGCCGCCGACGAGCTGCCCCTGCCGCTGGCCGTCGGTGTCTCCGCCCATTGCGAGTTCTGCCCCGAGTGCGCCGCCCGGGTGAAGGAATTTGAAGAGGCGCTGGCGTGCCAGCATCTCGCCCCTGACGCGCCGGACGAGGCGCTGCCCGCCGGATTCGATGCCATGCTGGCGGGCATACTGCAACAGCCGGTGGCGACGGAGGCGGCGCTCGCCCTTCCCGAAAGCTCGAGGCCAGAGCTCAGGGTGGCGGGTCACAGTTACCGGCTGCCGCGGGCATTGGCACGGCATCATGCCCCCAGGTGGCGTCATCTCGGGGCCATCCGTCAGGTCAGCCTGCCCCTGGACGAGATGGGGGCGCGGGCCAACCTGCTCCACATCGAGGCGGGGGGGCGGATCCCCGAGCACACCCACAAGGGATATGAGCTGACCCTGCTGCTGGCGGGCACCATCGAGGATGGCGACACCCGCTATCAGGCGGGGGATTTCATCTGGCGCGATGCCAGCCACGCCCACAGCCCCCGTACCCCGGACGGCTGCCTCTGCTACACGGTGCAGGATGCCCCCGTGCAGTTCACCAAGGGGTTGTCACGGCTGCTCAACGGCATCAGCCAGCACCTCTATTGAGTTGGGTCACGGCTGCCCGGTGATCGCGGGCTGCCGCGCGACTGAGGCGGTATCACGGCATGAAAAAAGGGACCCTCGGGTCCCTTTTGTGTTGCTTGGCGGCGAAGCCCATCAGGCCACGAAGACCAGGTAGACGACGAAGGCCAGCAGGAAGCGGTAGATGGCGAACGGGATGAAGTCGAGACGACGGATCAGCGCCAGGAAGGTCTTGATGGCGACCATGGCCACCACGAAGGCGGTGACGAAGCCCACCGCAAACATGGGGAAGTCCGCCATGGAGAGGAAATCGCGGCTCTTGTAGAGATCCAGGCCGCTGGCCGCGATCATCATGGGCACCGCCATGATGAAGGAGAATTCCGCTGCCGCGTGGCGGCTGATGCCCATCAGCATGCCGCCGCTGATGGTGGCGCCGGAGCGGGAGAAGCCGGGCCAGAGTGCCAGGCACTGGAACAGGCCGATGCCGAAGGCCTGCTTGTAGCTGATGTCGTCCAGGGTCTCCGCGGTCACGGCGGGGCGGAACTTTTCGGCGATGATGAGCAGGATGCCGCCGGCCACCAGGGCATACATCACGGTTTCCGGCCCGAACAGATTGGCCTTGATCCAGCTGTGGATAGCCAGCCCGACGACCACGGCGGGCAGCATGCCGAGGATGACGTGCACCAGGGAGAGGGTCGCGTGGCCCGGGGTCGGTTTCTGACCGAAGTGAATGCCGATGAGTCCGAACAGGCGGCGCCAGAACATGACGACCACTGCCAGTATGGAGCCGAGCTGGATCACCACCTCGAAGGTGGCGGCCTTGGGTCCTTCAAACCCGAGGAGGTGGCCGACGATGATCATGTGGCCGGTGGAGGAGACGGGGAGGAACTCGGTCAGGCCTTCCACTATGCCCAGCACAAAGGCGACGAACAGGGCGTAGGATTCGGTCATGGTGCAGATCTCTTGGTTATGGGGTCTGGATAAAATCAACCCCGAACGGGTCGGGGCGGCCAATGATGGCGGAAAATCGCGCGGGCAACCAGTGAATATTGGGGATTTCAGCGCCCTGTTCCGGCCGGGAAAGGGCGCTGGCGGACCATGCAGGGCGCGGCTTGCCGCATGCTGTCAGAAGCCATGACTGCCCCGTCACGTTCTGACAGGTCAGTCACGCCTGTTGACCTCTGTTTTATGATCTCTTTGTGCTGTCAGGACAGTATGGACAGGATTTTCTGTTGAAGATCATCGTCTAGGGGGGGCTGCCCCAGGGCGTCGACGGCGCTCGTTATCTGTTGGGGATGGCTGGCGCCGATCAGGGCGCAGCTCACCACGGGGTCGCGCAGCACCCATTGCAGTGCGAGTTGCGACAGGGACTGACCCCGTTGCAGGGCCAGTGCATGCAGGGCGCGGACGGTGGCGAGCTTCTCCTCGGTGATCTGGTCCGCCGTGAGGAAGGGGCTGGCACTGGCGGCGCGGGAATCCGCGGGAATGCCCGCCAGGTAGCGATCGCTCAGCAGCCCCCCCGCCAGGGGCGAGAAGGCGACCACCCCCATGCCGTGCTCCCGGCAGGCCGGCAGGGTGTCGGGCTCAATATCGCGTTGGAACAGGGAGTATTTGAGCTGGTTGACCAGGCAGGGGGTGCCGAGCTCCGCCAGCCGGGCGGCAGCCTTGGCCGCGAGCGGTGCCGGGTAGTTGGAGAGGCCGATGTAGAGCGCCTTGCCCTGGCGCACCATCAGGGCCAGGGCCTGGCAGGTCTCCTCGAGCGGGGTGCGGGGATCCGGCCTGTGGTGATAGAAGATGTCCACGTAGTCGAGGCCGAGCCGGCGCAGGCTCTGGTGCAGGCTGGCGAAGAGGTACTTGGCGCTGCCGCCATCGCCGTAGGGGCCGTCCCACATCACGTAGCCCGCCTTGCTGGCGATGATGAGTTCATCCCGATAGGGAGCCAGGCTCCTCTTGAGCAGCGTGCCGAAGGTCAGTTCGGCAGATCCCGGCGGCGGCCCGTAGTTGTTGGCGAGATCGAAGTGGGTGATCCCCAGATCGAACGCCTGATGCACCATGGCCTTCGCGGTGGCGGGATCGCTCCCGGCGCCGAAGTTGTGCCAAAGGCCCAGACCGATGCCGGGCAGGCGCAGGCCGTGGCGGCCCGCCGGTCGGTAGGGCTGGCGCTGGTAGCGGTCGGGGGCGGCGAGGTAGTTGTCATCCATCACGGTGCGGTTCCTTGGCTGATGTGCAATGAGGAGCGACGGACCTTGCGGCGGGCCTCACTCCGGCTGATTCGGTGGTGCCATCGGGGCCGGGGCCGCCATGACGTGGCGGCGCGCCCGGGCGCCTTCGTCTGCCCGAGCGGGGCTGTCAGGGGGCAGGAATAAAGCGATAGCGGGTCTGGTGGCGATAACGCTGCCCCGGCAGCAACCAGGGATCGCCGAGGGCGGGCCGGTTCGGGCTGTCGGGCAATTGCTGGGCCTCCAGGCAGAAGCCGTCGTAATCCCGGTAGGGTCGGCCCTGACGATCCGGTGTGCCGGTCAGGCAGTTGCCGCTGTAGAACTGCAGGGAGGGCTGGTTGGTGTAGACCGCCATCGCCAGCTTGCCATCCCCCGAGATCACCCGGGCGGCCCATGGCTGATTTGACCCACCAAACGGCTCATCATTAGGCTCAAAATCGCTGTTGTTGAGCAGAAATGCGTGATCGTACCCCTTGGCCAACTGCTGCTGGGGGTGGTCCAGCCACGCCTGGCCGATGGGGCGGGGGGCGCGCAGATCGAAGGGGCCTTCCACCGGGGCGATGGCCAGCGGCAGGCTCTGGTCATCCGTGGGCAGGTAGCGGTCGGCGTCGAGGCTGATGGTGTGGTGGCGGATGTCGCCACCGCCATCCAGGTTGAAGTAGGCGTGGCTGGTGAGGCTGACCGGGCTGGGGGCGTCCGTGCTGGCGCAGAAGTCGACCACCAGATCGCACTGCTCCAGCCGATACTCCAGGCTCACCCTCAGATTGCCGGGAAAGCCCTGATCCCCCGCCCGGGAGAGGAGCGCCAGCTTGACCCTGTCCGCCTCCTGCTCCTTGATCTGCCAGGTGCGGCGATGGAACCCGTCGCGCCCGCCGTGCAGGCAGTTGGCCCCCTGGTTGGCGTCCAGCGTCCAGCACTGGCCTTCCCGCTCAAGGCGGGCGCCGCCGATGCGGTTGGCAAAGCGCCCCGCCACAGCCCCCAGCCATACCTGCTGGGTGAGGTAGGCCTCGTCGGCGCAGCCCAGCAGCACCTCCCGCCGCTCTCCCGCCACCGGCAGGGTGAGGGAGGTGAGGGTGGCCCCGTATGCGAGACCGCGCAGCCGCAGTCCCTCCTCGTTTTCCAGCTCGAATCTCATCATGGTTTGCGGTTCCCCGTCGTGATCCCGTCGCCCCCTGCCGGCGTCGCGAGTGCCGGGCAGGGGGCGTCACCCGTTGTCAGGCGTGCGTTACAGTCTGCCGGCCCCTGCGCTGGCACGGCAGACGTAGCAGTCCGCCTTGAGGCCGAAACGGGCCGGGTATTCCGCCTCCACCACGGCGATCACCTCGGCCACCTTCTCGGGGCGCAGCAGGGCGACCACGCAGCCGCCAAAACCGCCGCCGGTCATGCGCACACCGCCTTCGCTGCCGATCCGGGCCTTGATGATCTCCACCAGGCCGTCGATGGGAGGCACGGTGATCTCGAAGTCATCGCGCATGGCGGCGTGGGACTGGCCCATCAGCTCGCCGAGGCGCACCAGATCGCCCTGTGCCAGCGCATCGGCCGCCGCCAGAGTGCGGGCGTTCTCGCCGACAACGTGGCGGGCACGGCGATAGCAGGCCTCGTCCAGACCGGCCTTGCCCGCTTCCAGGGTCGCCAGATCCAGGTCGCGCAGGGCCTTGACCCCGTAGTGACGGGCGGCGGTTTCGCACTGCTGGCGACGGGTGTTGTATTCGCTGTCCACCAGGCCGCGGCGCACGTTGGAGTTGACGATGAGCACCGCCAGATCGGTCGGCATGGGGATGAGCCGGGTCTCCAGGGAACGGCAATCGAGCAGCAGGGCGTGATCCTGCTTGCCGCTCGCGGAGATCATCTGATCCATGATGCCGCAGTTGCAGCCGACGAACTGGTTCTCCGCCTGCTGGCCGTTGAGGGCAATTTCCGCCTGGCTGATGGCCAGCCCCTGGGCCTCCTTGAAGGCCTGGCCGATGGCTACCTCCAGGGAAGCGGAGGAGGAGAGACCCGTCCCCTGGGGCACGTTGCCGGAGACCACCAGATTGAGGCCGCGCAGGGCGTGGCCTCGTGCCTGCAGGTGTTTCACCACGCCGCGGATGTAGTCGCTCCAGCGCTGGCTGGGGTGGTGCTCGATGGGGTGATCGAGACTGAACCGGTCGCGCTGGTTGTCGTAGTCGGCGGCGATCACTTCGACCAGGTTGTCGCCGCGCAGGCCGATGGCGACGCAGGTCTCGTAGTCGATGGCGCAGGGCAGCACGAAGCCGTCGTTGTAGTCGGTGTGCTCGCCGATGAGGTTGACGCGGCCTGGAGCCCGTACCAGCAGGTCGGGTTGTTGCTCAAACTGCTCGGCAAACACGGCGCTGACGCGCTGGCTCGGGGTCATAGGGCCTCCTCGTTGGCCTGGTTCTGGTCGTTGTAGTGGATGGGACTGAGGGCGAGCAGCCGTTCCGCCGCCTGTTCCGGGGTGAGATCGCGCTGGGTTTCGGCCAGCATCTCGAAGCCCACCATGAATTTGCGCACCGTGGCGGAGCGCAGCAGGGGCGGATAGAAGTGGGCGTGCAGTTGCCACGCCTCGGGGCAGTCGGAACGGGGCGGGGCGAAGTGCCAGCCCATGGAGTAGGGGAAGCTGCACTGGAACAGGTTGTCGTAGCGGCTGGTGAGCTCCTTGAGCGCGATGGCCAGATCCTGTTGCTGTTCCCGGGTGAGATCCAGCATGGAGGGAACATGGGCCTTGGGCAGCAGCAGGGTCTCGAACGGCCAGGCCGCCCAGAAGGGCACCACCGCCAGCCAGTGGGCCGTCTCCACCACGATGCGGGAGCGATCCGCCAGCTCCCGTTCCACATAGTCCAGCAGCAGGGGGCGGCCGTGTTCGGCCAGCCAGGCGCGCTGGTGCGCCTCTTCCCGGGCAATCTCGTTGGGCAGGAAGTCGCTGCCCCAGAGCTGGCCGTGAGGGTGCGGATTGGAGCAGCCCATGACGGCGCCCTTGTTTTCAAATACTTGCACCCATTCCCACTGGTCAGAGAGCTCGGCCACCTGGTCCATCCAGGTGGTGATCACCCCTTCGATGGCGGGCAGGGGCAGCTCGGGCAGGGTCTTGCCGTGATCCGGCGAGAAGCAGATGACCCGGCTGGTGCCCCGGGCGGCTTCCAGCTTCAGCAGGGGATCCGGCGCCGCGTCAGCGGCCGGGGTGTCCTGCATCAGGGCGGCGAAGTCGTTGGTAAAGACGAAGGTGCCCTGATAGTCGGGGTTGATATCGCCGGTCACCCGGGTGTTGCCCGCACAGAGGAAGCAGTCGGGATCATGGGCCTGGCTCGGCGCCTGGCTCACCTTCTCGACCTGGCCTTGCCAGGGGCGCTTGGCCCTGTGAGGGGAGACCAGCACGTACTGGCCGGTGAGCGGGTTGAAGCGGCGGTGGGGGTGATCAACGGGGTTGAACATCATCACTCCAGTGTGTGAGTTGAATACATCCGAAGGCGCAGGCCAGGGCCTACGCCTCGTAACCATTGGGGTTGGCGGACTGCCAGCGCCAGCTGTCGGCGCACATGGCGGCGAGATCCCGGCTGGCGTGCCAGTCCAGTTCCCGAGCGGCCTTGGCGGGATCGGCCCAGCACTCGGCGATGTCGCCGGGGCGCCGTGGCTCGATCCGGTAGGGAAGGGGCCGACCGCAGGCGGCCTCGAACGCCGCGACCATCTGCAGCACGCTCTGGCCCTGGCCCGTGCCCAGGTTGTAGGCGTGGACACCGCCCCGTCCGGCGCAGTGTTCCAGAGCCTTGACGTGCCCTTCGGCGAGATCCATCACATGGATGTAGTCGCGCACCCCGGTGCCGTCGATGGTTGGGTAATCGTTACCAAAGACCGAGAGGCAGTCGCGCCGGCCGATGGCGACCTGGGTCAAAAACGGCATCAGATTGTTGGGGATGCCCTGGGGATCCTCCCCCAGAGTGCCGGACTCGTGGGCGCCGACGGGGTTGAAATAGCGCAGCAGGGTCATGCTCCAATGGGGCTCGGCCCGCTGCAGATCCTCGAGGATCTCCTCGATGATCAGCTTGGATCGGCCGTAGGGGTTGGTGGCGCTGCGGGGGAAATCCTCCCGGATCGGGGTGCTGGCGGGATCGCCGTAGACGGTGGCCGACGAGCTGAACACCAGATTGCGTACCCCGGCCCGTTTCATCGCCTGTAGCAATACCAGGGTGCCGCTCAGGTTGTTCTCGTAGTAGTCCAGCGGGATGCGGGTCGACTCGCCGACCGCCTTGAGGGCGGCGAAGTGGATCACGGCGTCGATGTGCTGCTCGCTGAAGATGCGATCCAGCAGGGCCGGGTCACGGATGTCCCCCTCGTAGAAGCGGGGCTCGTGCCCGCTGATGGCGGCGACACGGGTCAGGACGCTCGCCTTGCTGTTGCAGAGGTTGTCTACCACCACGGGCTCCATGCCTGCGGCCTGCAAGGCCAGACAGGTGTGGCTGCCGATGTAGCCGCAACCGCCGGTGACCAGTACTTTCATCCGTTGTTCCACCCTCAACTCCTCGCATCAGGAAAGCCTGAGCAGGAGTCTAGCCGAGGGGCTGACGGGCAAACTGTGAGCTGCTTAACAAATATGTGTAAACGATTACACTTGTTTTCATCGACCAATGTGGCAAGTTCTGATTTTTCCCCCTGTTATCAGTGACATTGAACGGTATAATGCGGCCAGTTGCAGCGTGAAATAAGTGAAAACAGCATGAGCACCATCAAGGATGTCGCCCGTTTGGCCAATGTGTCAGTGGCAACGGTTTCACGGGTGATGAACAACTCACCCAAGGCCAGTGCCGCCTCCCGCGAGGTGGTGCTGAAGGCCATGGCCGAGCTGGGCTATACCCCCAACGCCAACGCGCGGGCCCTGGTCAGCCAGACCTGTGACACCATGGGAGTGGTGGTGGGGGACGTGGCGGATCCTTTCTTCGGCGCCCTGGTCAAAGGGGTCGCGGCGGTGGCGGTGGAGCAGGGCTTGCACCTGTTGATGGGTAATGGTTTTCACCGCGCCCAGCAGGAGCGGGAGGCCATCGAGCTGCTCATCGGTAAACGCTGCGAGGCACTGGTGGTGCACAGCAAGGCGCTCGGCGACGAGGAGCTGGTCGACTACGCCCTGCGCGCCCCCGGCATGGTGCTGATCAACCGCGACATTCCGAGTCTGAGGGGGCGCTGCATCGCCCTCAACAACCGCCAGGGTGCGGCGACCGCCACCCGTCATCTGCTGGATCTCGGCCACCGCCATATCGCCTTCCTGAGCTCGGATCACGCCATCGAGGATGCGCTGTTGCGCCACCAGGGCTATCAGGATGCCCTGGCGGAGGCGGAGGTCTTCGCCGATCCCGAGCTGGTGGAGAGCGGCATGCCCAATGAAGAGGGGGGCGAGCGCGCCATGCTCAACCTGCTGGCCAAGGGGTTGCCCATCACGGCGGTGGTGGCCTACAACGACGCCATGGCGGCAGGGGCCATCTCTGTGCTGGCGGACAACGGCCTCAAGGTGCCGGAAGAGGTGTCTGTGGTGGGCTTCGATGACATCATCTACGCCAGATACCTGAGGCCCAAGCTCTCCACCATGCGCTATCCCATCGAGCTGATGGCGGCCCAGGCGGCCAAGCTGGCGCTGCAACTCGCCGCAGGGGAGAGCGAATCGGTGCAGAGCCGCATCTATACCCCCACCCTGATCAACCGCCATTCGGTCGCTCCCGTCAGGTCCTGATCGCAGCGCTTGTGCCCCCGTCGGCGCAAGCGCTGCGCCTGGCGAACCCGGACTGCAGCCCATAAAGCGCCCCATAGCTCAGACGATAGATAGCTCAGAGCATGGCTAGCTGAAAGCATGGATAGCGCAGACCATAAAGGACTGTCTGAGGAGTGACAACCGTCCCCTCACGCTCCCTGCCTGCCGAACTCGGCAGCTCTTCCCGCTCGTCTGTCACGAGCCCCTCTCCCCCGGCCTGCCGAGCCTCACTTCCTGCCGGAACCTGCCAGACGCCCGCCATGGCTTTTCTCTGCGCCGGGCAGGGGCTCTCGTGGCCTCTGCGCGCTCCTTCGAGAGGCCGGGCTGCGTGCCCGGAACTGGGTTGGGGCGAGGGGGCACGATGTCGGGTCTTTGCCATGGCTTGCTCCGCTGGTTCGGCCATTGCCTCCCGGTTTCACACTCCCGGGCATCTTTTGCCCTTCCGAAGGTCCGCTTTTCCCCCCTTGGGGTCATTTACCCGGATTTATCCGATTTTTACTCCGCTTTACTTAACAAAACGAGTGTAATCGTTTACATCTGTGTGAGCGGGATCGCCGATCACCGGGCAAAACTCTCCTACACTGCAGTGGTTTTCAGCGTGAATGCAGGGAGAAGTGAAGCATGCTCAGGGAGATAGTGGCCCGTCAGGATTGGCAGACCCAGGGGATCACCGCCGTGAACCGGTTGCCAGCCCATACCCCCTTGTCCAGTTGGCGCAGTGAAGGGGAAGCCAGGATGGGGGGGTTGTCACCTTCCCGCCTGCTGCTGGACGGCGAGTGGCAGTTCTCCTGGTTCGAGGCCCCGGAGCGGGTGCCGGAGCAGTGGCTGGTAGAGGATCTGCCAGATGCCTGCCCCATCAAGGTGCCGGGCAACTGGCAACTGGCTGCGGCCTATCCGGGGGCGCGGCCCGTCACGGATGTGCCCATCTACACCAACATCAAGTACCCCTTTCCCTGCGACCCGCCCCGGGTGCCTGCCGAGAATCCCACCGGTTGCTACTCCCGCGAGTTCACCGTTGCTGCGAACTGGCTGGCCGAGGGGCAGACCCGGATCATCTTCGATGGAGTGGACAGCGCGTTTCACCTCTTCTGCAACGGCCGCTGGGTCGGCTACTCCCAGGACAGCCGGCTGCCGGCGGAATTCGATCTGACCCCCTTCCTTCAGGCCGGGGCCAACCGCCTCGCCGTACTGGTGCTGCGCTGGTCTGACGGCTCCTATCTGGAAGATCAGGACATGTGGCGCATGAGCGGCATCTTCCGCTCCGTCAGCCTGCTGCACAAACCGGCCCGTCATCTGATGGATATCCGGGTGACGCCCGAGCTCGACGCCTGCTACCGGGATGCCCGCCTCAAGGTTGAATTGCAGGCGGCCAACGGAGCCGGTCTGTCGGTGGAGGCCAACCTCTATGATGGCGACGAGCGGGTTGCGACCCTGCGCCAGCAGATTGGCACCCAGGCCATCGACGAGAAAGGGATGTATGACGATCGCGCCGAGCTGTGCCTGACGGTAACGGCGCCACACAAGTGGAGCGCCGAGACCCCGCACCTCTATCGCCTGACCCTGACCCTGCTGGACGAGCAGGGAAGCGCTCTCGAGAGCGAGGCCCATGACGTGGGCTTTCGGGCGGTGGAGATCCGTGGCGGCCTGCTGCGGGTCAACGGCCAACCACTGCTCATTCGTGGCGCCAATCGCCATGAACACCATCCCGCCACGGGTCACGTGGTGACCCCGGCCGACATGGAGCAGGATCTGCTGCTGATGAAGCGGCACAACTTCAACGCGGTGCGCTGCTCCCACTATCCCAATCACCCCGAGCTCTATCGCCTGTGCGACCGGCTCGGCCTCTATGTGGTGGACGAGGCGAACCTGGAGACCCACGGCATGACCCCCATGGGGCGGCTGGCGCGGGATCCCGCCTGGAGCAACGCCTTCCTGGAGCGGGTCACCCGCATGGTGGCCAGGGACTTCAACCACCCCTGCATCATCATCTGGTCTCTGGGGAACGAATCCGGTTATGGTCCGGCCCACGACGCCATGTATCGCTGGGTGAAGGGGGCGGATCCCAGCCGCCCGGTGCAGTACGAAGGGGGCGGGGCCGACACCCCGGCCACCGACATCATCTGCCCCATGTATGCCCGTACCCATCAGGATCAACCCTTCCCGGCGGTGCCCAAGTGGGCACTGGCCAAGTGGATCGGCCTGCCGGAAGAGACCCGGCCGCTGATCCTGTGCGAATACGCCCACGCCATGGGCAACAGCCTGGGGGGCTATGCCCATTACTGGCAGGCATTTCGCGATCATCCGCGGCTGCAGGGTGGGTTTGTCTGGGATTGGGTCGATCAGGGGCTGGACAAGCAGACCGACGATGGCCGCCATTTCTGGGCCTATGGTGGCGATTTCGGCGACACTCCCAACGATCGCCAGTTCTGCTGCAACGGCCTGCTGTTCCCCGATCGCACCCCCCATCCCTCCCTGTTTGAAGCCCGGCGTGCCCAGCAGCCCTTTGTTCTTACCCTGCAGGGTCGCCAGCCGCTGACGGTGGAGATCCGCAGCGAATACCTGTTCCGCGAGACGGATAACGAGACTCTGCAGTGGCGTCTGTGTGAAGACTGCGTGGTGGTGAGCCAGGGTGAATGCCCGCTCGAGCTGGTCCCCCGGGGGAGCATGACGCTGACCCTGCTGGAGCAATTGCCGGCCTTTGCGCCGGGGGCGCTCGCCTGGCTGGATCTCGCCATCGTGCAGCCCACCGCCACGGCCTGGGCCGGAGCGGGTCACGAGGTGGCTCGCCAGCAATGCCTGTTGCCCGCGCCCCTGGCGCTGCCGTCGGCCTGCCCGGCGGTCAGCCTGACCGAGCAGCGCGATCACTGGGTGCTTGGCGCCGCAGATTCCCTGTGGCAGCTCGACAAGGCCAGTGGTCGCATCGTCAGCTGGCAGAAACAGGGCCGCGAACGGCTGCGCGACGCCATCGCCGATCACTTCTATCGGGCGCCGCTCGACAACGATATCGGCACCAGCGAGGCGGATCACGCCGATCCCAACGCCTGGATTGCCCGCTGGCAGGAGGCCGGACTCAATGATCTGCAGCACCGCTGTCTCGGCCTGGAGGCGAGTCCGGAGCTGGGTCTCATCACGGCGCACCACGGCTACTTCGTGGGTGACGAACCGAAGATCCTGACCCGCTGGCATCACAGGGTGGACGGGGAGGGCGCCATGCACCTCGCCATCGAGGTGGAGGTGGCCGCCGACATGCCCTCCCTGCCGCGCATCGGTGCCCGGCTCTGGCTGGCCGATGAACCGGCCGAAGGTGCCCCGGTGAGCTGGCTGGGGCTTGGCCCCCACGAGAATTACCCGGATCGCCGGCTCGCCGCCGATCTCGGTCGCTGGCAATTGCCCATCGAGGCGTTGCACACCCCTTATGTCTTCCCCACCGACAACGGGCTGCGCTGCGATACCCGCGCACTGCAACTGGGGGATCTGGCGGTGGAGGGGCGCTTCCACTTCAGCGTCAGCCGCTACAGTCAGCAGCAGCTGACCGAAGCCCGTCACCAGACCGATCTGGTGGCCCTGGGGGGCACGCACCTGTGCCTCGATGGCTTCCACATGGGGGTAGGAGGCGACGACTCCTGGAGCCAGAGCGTGCGGCCCGAGTTCTGGCTGTTGCCGGGGCGTTATCAGTGGCACTGCCGTCTGAGCTAGCCGGACCCGCCGTCGCGAGATGGCGAGACCCAAAGGCAGTTTCTCACGTAACTATTTAATTTTTAACAATATTACGGCTATGTAACAGAGTGTAAACGTTTTCATTTTGTTGCCAGGATCACAGACCGCCTCACAACAAACTGATTACATTAGGCTGGCGCCAGCTCAAACGGTGTACAGCATTCCCTACAAAAAACAGATAGAGATCGGAGCATAACAATGAAAAAACTCACGACAGTTGCCACCTTGCTGATGGGACTGATGGCGGGAGCCCAAGCCCAGGCCGATACCCGTATCGGGGTCACCGTCTACAAGTACGACGACAACTTCATGGCCGTGGTGCGCAAGGCCATCGAGAAAGAAGCGGCGGCCACCCCGGGTGTGGAACTGCTGATGAACGACTCCCAGAACGACCAGTCCAAGCAGAACGACCAGATCGATGTACTGCTGGCCAAGGGCGTGAAGGCCCTGGCCATCAACCTGGTTGACCCGGCGGCGGCCCCTGTCGTGATTGAGAAAGCCCGTGCGGACGAGATCCCCGTGGTCTTCTACAACAAGGAACCGAGCGCGGCCGACCTGGCCAGCTATGACAAGGCCTACTACGTGGGCACCGACTCCAAGGAGTCCGGCATCATCCAGGGCCAGCTGATCGCCAAGCACTGGAAAGCGCACCCCGAGTGGGATCTGAACAAGGATGGCGTCATCCAGTTCGTGCTGCTCAAGGGTGAGCCTGGCCACCCGGATGCGGAAGCACGCACCACCTACGTCGTCAAGACCCTGAACGATGGCGGCATCAAGACCGAGCAGCTGCACATGGATACCGGTATGTGGGATACCGCCATGGCCAAGGACAAGATGGACGCCTGGATCTCCGGTCCGAACGCCAACAAGATCGAAGTGGTCATCGCGAACAACGACGGCATGGCGATGGGCGCCGTGGAATCCCTGAAGGCCCAGGGCAAGACCGCCATCCCGGTGTTCGGTGTTGACGCCCTGCCGGAAGCCCTGGCCATGGTCAAGAGCGGTGCCATGGCTGGTACCGTGCTGAACGATGCGGCCAACCAGGCCAAGGCCACCTTCGAGCTGACCAAGAACCTGGCCGAAGGCAAGCCGGCCGGTGAAGGCACCAACTGGAAGATCGACAACAAGGTCGTCCGCGTTGCCTACGTGGGCGTAGACAAAGACAACCTGTCCCAATTCGAGTAATTCCTCCCCTCAGGGCAAGGGAGATCCCCTTGCCCTCTTTTCAACCAGATGTGATGGCTGATATGACAACACGGCAACAATCAGAATGGCTGTTGGAGATGATTGACGTCAGTAAGAGCTTTCCTGGCGTCAAGGCACTCGATAATGTCAATTTACGGGTCCGTCCTCATTCTGTGCATGCGTTGATGGGCGAGAATGGCGCAGGGAAGTCCACGCTGCTCAAGTGCCTGTTCGGCATCTACGAGAAGGATCAGGGCAAGATCTTCTTCAAGGGACAGGAGATCAACTTCACCTCGTCCAAAGAGGCGCTGGAGAATGGCGTTTCCATGGTGCACCAGGAGCTGAACCTGGTACTGCAACGCACCGTGATGGACAACATGTGGCTCGGCCGCTATCCCACCAAGGGACTGTTTGTCGACCACGGCAAGATGTATCAGGACACCAAGCATATCTTCGAGGAGCTGGACATCGACATCGACCCCAGGGTCAAGGTCGGCACCCTGTCGGTTTCCCAGATGCAGATGATCGAGATTGCCAAGGCATTCTCCTATGACGCCAAGATCGTCATCATGGACGAACCCACCTCCTCCCTGACCGAGAAAGAGGTTAACCACCTCTTCAAGATCATCAACAAGCTCAAGGAGAAGGGGTGCGGCATCGTCTACATCTCCCACAAGATGGAAGAGATCTTCCAGCTCTGTGACGAGATCACCATATTGCGGGATGGCCAGTGGGTGGCGACCCAGCCCCTCAAGGGCATGACCATGGATCAGATCATCGGCATGATGGTCGGCCGCGAGCTCACCCAGCGCTTCCCGGAAAAAACCAACCAGCCCAAAGAGGTGATCCTCGAGGTCGAGCACCTGACGGCCAAGAACCAGCCTTCCATCAAGGACGTGACCTTCAACCTGCACAAGGGGGAGATCCTCGGCATCGCCGGTCTGGTGGGGGCCAAGCGCACCGACATCGTGGAGACCCTGTTCGGCATCCGCGATCGCAGCGAAGGGACCATCAAGCTGCACGGCAAAGAGGTGGCGAACCACAACGCCCACGAGGCGATCCAGAACGGCTTCGCCCTGGTGACCGAGGAGCGCCGCTCCACCGGGATCTATTCACGCCTCGACATCGCCTTCAACTCCCTGATCGCCAACATGGACAACTACAAGGGATCCATGGGGCTGCTCAGCGACAACAAGATGAAGAGCGATACCCAGTGGGTCATCGACTCCATGCGGGTCAAGACACCGACCCAGCAGACCCAGATCGGCTCCCTCTCTGGTGGCAACCAGCAGAAGGTGATCATCGGTCGCTGGCTGCTGACCCAGCCCGAGATCCTGATGCTGGATGAACCGACCCGGGGTATCGACGTCGGCGCCAAGTTCGAGATCTACCAGCTCATCCTGGAGCTGGCGAAGAAGGACAAGGGCATCGTCATCATCTCCTCCGAAATGCCGGAACTGCTCGGCATCACGGACCGCATCATGGTCATGAGCAATGGTCGGGTCGCGGGGATCGTCAACACCAAAGAAACTGACCAGAGCGAGATCCTGCGCCTGGCATCTCTGTACCTATAAAGACAGGAAGACATTATGGAGTCGGCTAAAAATTTCAATCTGATGCAGGCGCTCAAAGAGAACGGCATCTATGTGGTGTTGCTGGTGTTGCTCATGATCATCGTGATCAAGGAGCCCTCCTTCCTCAGCCTCACCAACCTCAGCAACATCCTGACCCAGTCCTCGGTACGGGTCATCATTGCCCTCGGGGTGGCGGGCATCATCATCACCCAGGGTACTGACCTGTCGGCCGGTCGCCAGGTCGGCCTGGCAGCGCTGATCGCGGCCACCATGCTGCAGGCCCTGACCAACGTCAACAAGGTCTTCCCCACCCTGGGGGAGGTGCCCATTCCGGCGGTGATCCTGCTGGTGTGCGTGGTGGGGGCCCTGATTGGTCTGGTCAACGGCCTGATCGTCGCCTACCTGAACGTGACGCCCTTCATTACCACGCTGGGCACCATGATCATCGTCTACGGCATCAACTCCCTCTATTTCGACTCCGTAGGGGCTTCTCCGGTAGCCGGGTTTGATCCTCGCTTCTCCAACTTTGCGCAGGGCTTCATCCGGATTGGCGGGTTCAAACTCTCGTACCTGACCTTCTATGCGGCCATCGCCAGCGTCTTCGTCTGGGTGCTGTGGAACAAGACCCGCTTTGGCAAGAACATCTTCGCCATCGGTGGCAACCCGGAAGCGGCCAAGGTGTCCGGCGTCAACGTCGCCGTCAACCTGGTGGTCATCTATGCCCTGGCCGGTGTCTTCTACGCCTTCGGCGGCATGCTGGAAGCGGGGCGAATCGGCAGTGCCACCAACAACCTCGGCTTCATGTACGAGCTGGATGCCATCGCGGCCTGCGTGGTGGGGGGCGTTTCGTTTGCCGGCGGTGTGGGAACTGTCGCGGGTGTGATCACCGGCGTACTTATCTTCACGCTGATCAACTATGGTTTGACCTACATCGGTGTCAGCCCTTACTGGCAGTTCATCATCAAGGGCGGCATCATCATCCTGGCGGTAGCCCTGGACTCCATGAAGTACGCCAAGAAGAAGTAAGCATTGGCAGGGAGGGCCGGGTCATCCCGGCCCTTTCTCTTTGGAGGGACCCATACCATGGCATTCAAAGTCAAAATCAACGTGCTGTTGCTGCTCGCCATTCTGGTCACCATCGGTACCGCCTGGTTCAGCGTCAACCATTTCATCAGCGGCTACATCCGCACCCAGGCCACCCAGAACATCAACGAGCAGATCACCCTGGTCAGGGAGAAACTGGCGGGTGACATCAACCAGAAGGTGCTGCTGGCCGCCAACCTCAACCTCGGGGTGACCAGCGTCAAGAAGGCGCTGCAGGAGACCGGCTTTCACAACATCGTCAAGCTCATTGGCGACATGGCATTCGACGCGAACGGGGTCATCGACGACAAGGCCAGGGTTGACGCCCTGCGCAAGCTGATCCCCGCCGCCAACAACCAGATCACCGTCAGCCCGCTGGAGCAGCTGGACGGCAAACCCGTCATCTCCATCCTGGTGCCGCGCGGTGCCGACTCCGCCTACCTCTACTACCTCGACATGAGCGAGTTCAAGACGCTGCTGACCAAGGTAAGCGGGGAAGGGCGTTACTTCTCCCTCACCGACAGTCAGGGACAGGTGCTCTACAGCAGCAAGCCCCAGGGAGAGAGCGAGAGCCGCCCCAACAAGCTGGATATTCGCGGCAGCGAGTGGACCCTGACCGGTTATGTGGATCTCGACTATATCCGGGCCATGACCCAGGCGCTCAACGGCAAGATCACCCTGGCCCTGCTCGGAGTGGCGGCGCTGGTACTGGCCCTCTCCATGGTGGCCCTCAACCTGGCCTATAGACCCATCCTCTCCTTGCGCGACCTGGTGCAGGAGCTCTCCCAGGGCAATGGGGATCTGACCCGCCGGCTCACGGTGACCAGCAAGGATGATCTCGGCCAGATCTCGGCGGGCATCAACCGTTTCATCGAGCAGTTGCAGGGCATGATGGGGGAGGTGAGACAAGCGAGCGGCCAGCTCAATGAAGGGATATCGGCATTGGCGAGGCAGACGGGGTCAGCCCAGGGCCTGCTGGCGGAGCATGTGCGGGAGACCGAACAGGTGGTCACCGCCATCAACGAGATGAGCCGTACTGCCGTCTCGGTATCGGAGAGCGCGGCCAATACTGCCCAGCTGACCGGCCAGAGCCAGCAACTGGCCAACCAGTCGCGTCAGGTGGTGGATCAGGCCATGGCCAGCGTCACTGCGCTGGTGACGGAGGTGGAGGCCACGGCACACTCCATCGAAGCCATGCAGCAGGATGTGCAGCAGATAGGCTCGATTCTCGGGGTCATCGGTGGCATCGCAGAGCAGACCAACCTGCTGGCCCTCAACGCCGCCATCGAGGCGGCCCGGGCTGGTGAACAGGGGCGGGGGTTTGCGGTGGTGGCGGACGAAGTGCGCTCTCTGGCGGGACGCACCCAGAAGAGCACTGCCGAGATCCAGACCATGCTGACCCGGCTGCAACGGGGCACCCAGACCGTGGTGGCCGCCATGGGCAACACCCGGCAGAGTTGCCAGGATGCGGCGGAAAACACCAGCAAGGTGAATGCGTCACTGGATCTGATGGCAGGAGAAGTGGTGGAGATCAACGATCTCATCAGCCATATCGCCACGGCCGCGGAGGAGCAGAGTGCCGTTGCCGAGGAGATCAATCGCAACATGAGTGCCATCGCCGAGGTGATCACCCAGCTCAAGGGGAATGGCGAGCGCACCGTGGACAGCTCGAACGCCATGCAGCGCACCTATGACAGGCTGCGGGAGATAGTGGGGCACTTCCGGCTGGAATAGCGCCGGCTGGGCGAGTCCCGGGTACCCTGGCCAGCAATATAGTGGCCGGGGTGACCCATCAGCGGGCAGACGTGAAAAAGGCCCAAAAAAGATGGGGGCGACTTGCGTCGCCCCCGATAGTCTTATCGCTCATATCCTTGAACGAAGTTGCTCCCTGCAATCCCTGACTATACCTCTTCCTTTAGGTTTCCCCTTCCCAATCCTTTGGGGTGTCCTTTAGCCATCATGGCCTGACGAGTCATCCGTTCCCGTCGCACTTTCTCCGTCCTGGGAGGTGTCCTTTACCACATCCTGTGGTGAGTCCATTTGCCCAACCCTGGCAGCCAGTCTTCCTGACTGACTTCATTGCGTCCGTGCAGGAGTAACTATAAGGATTTCGCGCAGGGCGACAATGACATGCTGAAAAACGTTTTATTCAAACTGGTTTCCCGCGAAAGGATAATGAAGTTATCTTTTTTAAAATCATGGTTTTAATGATCTATCATGCTGTTTTTTCACGCGCATCTTCCGACTATGGCGAGAATTTTGTTGGCACTTTACTTACGCAGTCGATGGCGAATATCTCACAAGGCGTTTAACTGCGGTTCAGAATCCGGGGAGGCCGGTCAGTGTCGATCGCAGATGAGGGTGGAGGAGGGCAACGGGCATGATGCAGGTGGCGTGGTCCGGATCCCATTCAGGAGATAAAGGAGGTAAAGGAGGGAAAGCTGAGATGACCCAAGAGGAGATCGCCTCCCCTTGGGCGAGAGGGTCAGGGATGCTGGCTGCCATCGTGCCATTGGCATAGGTAGGCGGGGACCAGCATCTGGGGTGCCTGGTCAACGTGACAGACCACCAGCGGCATGGCGGGGGCTCCCTGGGCATGCACCAAGGCCGGTGTCATGGGCAGGACCAGGGCGACGAACAGAAACAGCGACGGGATCTTCATGGTTATCTCCTTGGTGACGGGAACGAATGTGACAATCATCACTTTTTGAGTTAAGGCGAACCCGAAATCGGCGCAAGGTGACTGAAAAAATTCAACTAATGAAAAAACTTTGGATCCCGGTTGCACTCCGGTCGTTGAAAAAGGCGCCATCAGGATGCGTGCAAAATGCATATCCATATAAAAGAGATAGTGCACACAACTTGGCAATGAGGCTCGCCATCTGGCCCGGGCAGGCCGCCATGATCTGGGACAAGAGATGGATTATTCAGCGATAAAGGAGCAGGTGATTATTTATGTGGGAGCAAACGGGATGATAAGCGAGGATAAATTCAAAGGTGGGTGAAGTTTATTCAAAAAATGAGCGATCTGATTTTAATATAACCGACATTCCGCACCTGATTTAGGAATAAATTTGCCGATAGCGCTCACCCAATACCTCCAAAATGATCTGCTGGTCT